>NZ_JBDOHS010000017.1:0-54591 GCF_039832105.1 Dorea sp. YH-dor226
CTACGTAAGTAGTAAGACCCCTTGAAGACGACGAGGTAGATAGGTCAGAGGTGGAAGTGTGGTAACACATGGAGCTGACTGATACTAATCGGTCGAGGGCATGACCAAGCAAGGTGATAGGTGAATGGATGATTTCTTGTATGCAGTTTTGAAGGTACATGACAGTCAACGATATGTTGACTGTTTTTTATTTTATAGAATTCTTCTTTTAGGAAGATTTTTTTGTAAAAATGTGGGGGAAAAAATGGAATATAAAATTAGAGAAATTGAAAGAAAAGATAATCAGAAAGTAGAAGATTTAATAAGAGGTTGTTTGATAGAATTCGGAGCGAATCATGAGGGGACAGCCTGGGCTGATCCGGATCTGGGAAGATTTTCAGAAATATATAATTCAGAAGGCAGCAAGTATTGGGTTGCAGAAGATGAGAATGGACGAATAGCAGGAGGAGTTGGAATCGGTCCGCTTACCGGAGTGAAAGATGTTTGTGAATTACAGAAAATGTATTGCCTTCCGCATGCAAGAGGAACTGGGGTGGCCCACTCTCTGATCAAGATTGCATTGGATTATGCAAAGAAATATTATGTGACTTGTTATTTAGAAACGATGAAAAATATGACAGCTGCTCAAAAATTTTATGAAAAGTATGGATTTCAGAGGACATGCAATTCTCTGGTGAAGACAGAGCATTTTGCTTGTGATATTCATTATGTGAAAGAATTAGAAAGATAGCGGCAGCTTGGAATTTCTTGGATCATTTGTTTGTTTGATACATTATAGAAAATCCTTCGCATGGCTAATGTCATACGAAGGATTTTCTATATCAGAATATTTATTTGTGTTCCAGGATTTTATCAATGCTTACTAATTTTACACTTAATACAAATACCTGGACTGCTGTTTTTAATTCTTCCAGTGTCGGATAAGACGGAGCAATTCGTATATTGCTGTCTTTTGGGTCTTTTCCATACGGGAAAGTTGCACCGGCATTTGTCATGATCAGTCCGGCATCTTTTGCTTTTGCTACGATGGCTTTTGCACACCCCTCTAAAGAATCAAAGGAGATAAAGTATCCGCCACGTGGTGCAAGCCAGCTGCCGATTCCAAGACCTCCGAGTTCACTTTCCAGTGTTTCCAGAACAACATCAAATTTCGGCCGCATAATGTCTGCATGACGTTTCATATGCTGTACCATACCATGGATATCTTTAAAATATCTTGCATGTCTTAACTGGTTCACTTTATCGTGTCCAATTGTCTGAATCTTCATCTGTTTTCTGATTTCTGCAAGGTTTGCATCAGATGCAGCGATTGCAGCAATTCCGGAACCGGGGAAACTAATCTTGGAAGTAGAAGAGAACTTATAAACCATATCCGGGTGTCCTTCTTTTTTACATTCCATTAAGATTTCAAGCAGATAATCCTGTTTATCCTCATATAAATGATGAATACCGTATGCATTATCCCAGAAGATTCGGAAATCTTCCGCTGCAGGATTTAATGCGGCAAAACGATGAACCGTTTCATCTGAGTAAGTGATTCCCTGTGGATTAGAGTATTTTGGAACACACCAGATTCCCTTAATTGCAGGATCAGAGCTTACCAGCTTTTCTACAATGTCCATATCCGGTCCGGTAGATGTCATAGGTACGTTAATCATCTCAATTCCAAAATATTCAGTAATAGCAAAATGTCTGTCATATCCCGGTACAGGACAGAGGAACTTTACTTTGTCAAGCTTGCTCCACGGAGTGCTTCCCATTACACCGTGAGTCATGCTGCGTGCAATTGTATCATACATGACATTCAGACTGGAATTTCCAAAAATAACGATATTATCTTTCGGAACCTCCATCATATCTGCAAGAAGCTGTTTTGCCTCTCTGATTCCATCCAGGACACCGTAATTACGGCAGTCGACACCCTCTTCACATATCAGGTCAGAGTCACTTCTCAATACATCCATCATTTCCATAGAGAGATTCAACTGTTCCGCAGACGGCTTACCTCTTGACATGTCAAGGTTCAGATTCTGTCTTTTTATTTCTTCAAATTGTGCTTCAAGATCGTTTTTCAATTGTAATAATTCTTCTTTAGATAATTCTTCGTATGCAGCCAATGTTCTATCCTCCATAATATATTCCACTCAATTTTAATATTCTATCATATTTTGACATTTCGTCAATGGGTTCTTGCAAATTTATTGCATTAAAATCAAATTTTTGCCGATTCTTTAAATAAAAATGAAATATCATGTTAAAAAATATGCAAAAATGATCTTTTTTGAAAGCAATGGGGAAGAAGATTGCAGTTGTAAATCAGAACATGGTATTGTATAATAAAACAGTAAAAACGGGGTGCTTACGGAAAGTAGGCTGAGAGTAAGCTGTGTTGCTTTGACCCATAACCTGATTTGGATAATGCCAACGTAGGGATATACAGTGTTTTGTAGAATTATTTCTGGCTGCTGTAATGCGAGTGCGTTGCAGCAGCCTTTTCTGTCGTTTTCGACAGATGTACCCCTCCGAAAAGTGCATGCCGCAGGGAAATCTCATTTATTATATATGTAGTAGAGAAAGGAGTAAACAAATGAGAGAGTACACAACACAAATGGAAGCTGCAAAAAAGGGAATCGTAACAAAAGAACTGGAGATTGTTGCAAAAAAAGAGCAGATGACGACAGAAGAATTGATGCCGCTGGTTGCATCCGGCAAAGTTGCCATCTGTGCAAACAAGAATCACAAGTGTCTGGATCCGGAAGGTGTAGGCTCCATGCTCAGAACAAAAATTAATGTGAATCTGGGCGTATCCAGAGATTGTAAGGATTATAATGTTGAGATGGAAAAAGTAATGGAGGCAGTTAATATGGGGGCGCATGCAATTATGGATCTGTCTTCACATGGAGATACGATTCCATTTCGAAGAAAATTAACCAGTGAATGTCCTGCAATGATTGGAACTGTTCCGGTATATGATTCTGTCATTCACTATCAAAGAGATCTGGACACGCTGACAGCAAAGGATTTCATAGATGTAGTACGTTTGCATGCTGAGGATGGAGTCGATTTTGTGACTTTGCATTGTGGAATTACCAGAAAGACAATTGATCAGATACGAAATCATAAGAGAAAGATGAATATCGTTTCTCGAGGAGGTTCGCTGGTGTTTGCATGGATGTGTATGACTGGGGAGGAAAATCCGTTCTATGAATATTATGACGAGATTCTGGATATCTGTCGGGAGTATGATGTAACAATTTCTCTGGGAGATGCATGCCGTCCGGGATGTCTTGCGGATGCTTCTGATGTCTGTCAGATTGAAGAACTGGTTCGTCTGGGAGAACTCACGAAACGTGCATGGGAGAAAGATGTGCAGGTTATGGTGGAAGGTCCGGGACACATGCCGATGGATCAGATTGCGGCGAACATGAAGATACAGCAGACCATCTGTCAGGGAGCTCCATTTTATGTACTTGGGCCTTTGGTCACAGATATTGCCCCGGGTTATGATCACATTACTTCTGCAATAGGAGGAGCAATCGCGGCTGCTTCCGGAGCTGCATTTCTGTGTTATGTGACACCGGCAGAACATCTTGCGCTTCCCAATGTAGATGATGTGAAACAGGGGATTATTGCTTCAAAGATTGCAGCTCATGCAGCTGACATAGCAAAAGGTGTCAGAGGCGCCAGAGAAATCGATGACCGGATGGCAGATGCCAGACGTGTGCTTGACTGGGAAGCACAATGGGCATGTGCGATGGATCCTGAGACAGCGAAGAGAATCTGGAATGAACGGAAACCAGAGTACGATGATACATGTTCCATGTGCGGGAAATTCTGCGCAGTCCGCAGTATGAATAAAGCACTTGCAGGAGAACATATAGATATTTTGTAAAACTAAGAGCAGGGGGCAAAATAATGTTGTTCCCTGCTCTTATATCAGAGTTATTTTTGGGGCTCCATTAATTCCAGAATCTTATCTGTCAGGCGAAATGCCACGTCTTCTTTACTCATTAATTCAAGTTCACATACAGAATCAGGAGTGATCATGGTTACGATATTCGTATCCGTCTCAAATCCGGCTCCTTTTACCTTAAGGTTGTTAGCTACAATCATGTCCAGATTTTTCTTTACAAGTTTCTTTTTTGAATTTTCAAGCATGTTCTGCGTTTCCATAGAAAAACCACACAGAAATTGACCGGAAGTTTTATGCTCGCCAAGATATTTTAAGATATCATCTGTACGTTCCAGCGCAATGGAGAGTTCAGCATCGGCTTTTTTCATTTTTTCGTCTGCAACAGAAGCCGGACGATAGTCTGCCACAGCAGCAGCTTTAATAATAATATTCATATCATTACTTCTGGAAGTGACGGATTCATACATATCTTTTGCAGATATTACAGGTACAACATCTACAAACATGGGCGGAGTGAGTGCAGTCCTGCCACTGACAAGTGTAACATCTGCGCCGCGCAGCATGCAGGCTCTCGCAATACAGTATCCCATTTTACCGGAAGAATGATTGGTGATATAGCGGACCGGATCGATAGATTCCTGTGTTGGGCCTGCAGTGACGAGAACCTTCAATCCTTTCATATCCTTTTTATGTGCAAGTTCCCGGTAGATATATTGAATCAGAGTTTCCGGTTCCGGCATTTTACCCGCACCGGTGTCTCCGCAGGCAAGGTGACCACAGGCAGGAGTGATTACTTCCATGCCGTACTTTCTTAAAAGATCCATATTATCCTGTGTGATTTGATTTTCATACATGGCGGTGTTCATAGCCGGAGCGATGATCTTGGGACAGCGACATGCAAGTACAGTAGTGGTCAGCATATCGTCAGCGATCCCATGCGCCAGTTTGGCAATGACATTGGCAGTTGCAGGTGCAATCATGACCAGATCGGCTTTTTTTGCCAAAGCCACATGTTCGACATTGAATTCAAAATTTCGGTCAAAGGTGTCTGTAACACATTTATGTCCAGTCAGAGTTTCGAAAGTGATCGGGTTAATAAAATTTTTGGCATTTTCTGTCATTAAGACATGTACCTGGGCACCTGCTTTTACCAGAAGACTGGCTAAAGAGGCACTTTTATAGGATGCAATGCCGCCGGTTACTCCAAGAAGGACTGTTTTTCCTTTTAACATAGTTCGATATCCTCATTTCATATAGTTCAGTTTATTCAGGTTAATGACTTGTACTAACACTATAGCTTTTTTTGAATTATCTTGCAAGAATTACTGTCAGGAGTTGCGAAAATAATGAAAAAGATATCATGTATCCATTTTTATACTTGTTACAAAAGACGTGGAATGATATAATGACCCGGTAATTGTATTGTATCCTGTATAACAGGAATGATAACAAGGAGGAAATGAAATTATGAAAACAAAGAAGCACGACACTCGTTGGATGGTCAGTGTTGCACTTATGGCGGCAATTATCATTGTCCTTGCGAATACACCGCTTGGCATGATTCAGCTTCCGGTAATTAAGGCGACAACTGTACATATTCCGGTCATTATCGGAGCAATTTTACTGGGACCGGGAGCAGGAGCGATTCTGGGAGCGGTATTTGGTATCTGTTCTTTGATCAGTAACACCATGGCGCCGACACTTTTGTCTTTTGCATTCTCACCGTTTATGAGCACAACAGGGATTGTGGGAGCAATAAAGGCAATCTGGATCTCTGTAGGATGCAGAGTTCTGATCGGTGTTGCGGCAGGATGGTTGTGGATATTACTTAACAAGCTGAAAGTGAATCAGACGATTGCACTTCCGATTGTTGGATTTGCAGGATCCATGGTAAATACGATAACAGTCATGGGAAGCATCTACCTCTTGTTTGCACAGCAGTATGCAGAGGCAAAAGAGGTAGCGATTACTGCAGTATGGGGACTGGTTATGGGCACGGTAACCGCATCGGGTATTCCGGAGGCAATCGCAGCTGCTATTCTGGTACTTGCAGTTGGAAAAGTGCTGATTGGAGTATTCCGCAGAATGAATATCGGTACTATCTAGTCGAGAAATGTTTTATATAATATGATAAAAAGGCGAAGACGCGTCGGGAAAGATGCTCTTTGCCTTTTTTTATATTTTAAGATTTTGGATATTGTAAAAAGGAAAAGGAAAGAGACCCATAGATTCTATGAAATATATGGGTTTGAGAAAAGCTGCTATGGATTTGAATTAATATTACAGAATAAAAAATAATCTCAGAAACGCCGAATTTACGTCATTTCTGAGACTTTGCGAGCAGGGGATGAGAGAATCGAACTCCCGCCAAAGGTTTTGGAGACCCCTATCATACCACTTGACCAATCCCCTGTGTATGCCTGTCGCACTAGATATTTATAACATATATGACCATGGTTTGTCAATCCTATTTTGGAAAAAATCTTATAAAATGTGAAAATGAACCACCTTTGCAATATTTTATAGACAATGCTATAATGAAACAGGAGTTAATCACCGGAAGAAAAACCATTGATAAAATTGTTAACTGGCCTGTAAGATAAGATCCAGGCCAGAGGGAGGCAGTACAGATGAAAGAAAAATTAATACAGGGTGGAATCGTGAATGGCGTGAAGATGCTGGTATGTCCGACCTGGGAGGATGATTTTCAGAAGGAGATACAGAAAACAGGGGGCTGTTTTCGGATTAATATTGATTATTCAGCAGTGGATGTTTCATTTTGGAGGGAACTGGAAGAGATTGCCATTCGTTTCGGATATAGTCTGGATACGGAAGCAAGAGATATGATACAGGAATATATAGACAAGTATAAGAAATACGAGGATCATTTCTGGGAATATGGAGAAAAGATCATTTCTTTTGAATCCTTTTGCAGAATGCTCAGTAAAAGAGCGGGGATCCAACCGAGGCAGGCGAAGGAATATGTTGTCTCCAATCTGCAGAATCTGGAAAACAAGGAAGTGCTGGATGCATTACTCTTTGCTCTGCAGCTGATCAAATCTGAAAATGGATTGGAAGGCACGCAGTGGACAAAGCCAACATGTGATTATATTAAAAAGGAATTTGAAAAAATGATTCTTTCATAATTTCATAATATGAAAAAAACTAATTTTTTAAGAAGGATTGAAACTAAGTTTTCATAAGCGTATAATATGAAAAAAGCATATTTTCGTAAGGAGGAGATTACATATGTTAGATAAAAAAGTAGTAGAATTATTGAACAACCAGGTGAATAAGGAGTTTTATTCCGCATATTTATATCTGGATTTTTCAAATTATTATTATGATATAAACCTGGATGGATTCGGAAACTGGTATAAGATTCAGGCGCAGGAAGAAAGAGACCATGCAATGCTGTTTATCCAGTACCTTCAGAATAATGGTGAAAAGGTAACGTTGGAAACGATTGAAAAACCGGCAGTCGAACTGACGAGTGCAAAAGCAATTCTGGCAGAAGGGCTGAAGCATGAACAGTATGTAACAGGCCTGATTCATAATATCTATGATGCAGCATATTCGATAAAGGATTTCCGTACCATGCAGTTCCTGGACTGGTTTGTAAAAGAGCAGGGTGAAGAGGAGAACAATGCGGATAATCTTGTAAAGAAGTTTGAGCTGTTTGGAGATGATCCGAAGAGCCTGTATATGTTGGACAGTGAACTTGGAGCAAGAGTCTACACAGCACCATCACTGGTTTTGTAAGAAAAAAGTGAAAAAGCTGGTAAAGAAGCTGGTGGATTAAGAATGAATAAAAATGGAGAGTCTGAGCGATTCTCCATTTTTTTGGTTAAATTGGGCGATTTCTGTATATGCTATGTCCGGAGGTAAGGATATGGACACATTATGGAACAGAATAACAGATTTTAATAAATATGAATCGCTTACGGAGGATGTCTGCGTAGATACGATTGTAATTGGTGCAGGTATCGCAGGCCTGATGACAGCATATTTTCTGAGAGACAAGGGGGTTCAGGTGGCTGTGCTGGAAGCAGACCGCATTGTGTCAGGTCAGACTGCCGGTACGACAGCCAAGATAACATCACAGCATAATATGATATATCAGCGTCTGATCCGGTGTTACGGAATAGAACGGGCCAGAATGTATGCAGGATGGAATGAATGGGCAATCTATGCATATGAGAAAATCATTGAAGATAAAAAGATAGAATGTAATTTTACGAGATGTTCCGCATACCTGTATTCCTGCAGAAAGGATATGGGGCTGGACCTGGAAGTGGAGTCTGCGAAAAAACTGGGGATTGATGCGGAATATAAGACAACGTGTGAGCTCCCTTTTCCGGTCAGACAGGCAGCAGAGTTCAAAAATCAGGCACGGTTTGATCCGCTGAGATTTCTGAAAGGAATTCTGGAAGGAATCAAGATCTATGAAAATTCAAGGGTATATAAGGTGGAAAGGATCAGAGAAGGTGAGACAAGACTATATACTTCGGGAGGAACTGTTACGGCAAGGAATGTTGTATTTGCATGCCATTTTCCATTTGTAAATATTCCCGGATATTATTTTGCACGGATGTATCAGTCAAGAAGTTATGTATTGGCGCTGAAAAATGCAGCACAATTCGAGGGATATTATCTTGGTGTGGAAGAAGATGGATATTCATTTCGAAATGAAGGAGAGTATCTGTTGTTTGGAGGAGGAAAACATCGGACAGGTGGGAATGCACAGGGAGGGAAGTATCATCTGCTGCAGAAAAAAGCGAAAGAATGGTGGCCGGAATGCGAAGAAATAGCCCACTGGTCTGCACAGGACTGTATGACGCTGGATGGGATTCCTTATATCGGAAGATTTGAGAAGAGGGCAGAAGACTGGTATGTGCTCACGGGATTTGGAAAATGGGGCATGACTTCTGCCCTGGCAGGTGCAAGAATCATATCGGATATGATTACCGGTAAAACAGTGGTAAATCAAGAGATCTATTCGCCACAACGTCGTATCTCCAATGCAATGGGAAAGGAATTTGCAAAACATAGTATGATCACAGCCGGAAATCTGTGCAGGGAGTTGCTGGCGGTTGAGAAAACGGTAAGATGGAAGACTACGGAACAGGAGATAGAATTGTCTTTGCGATGTCCGCATCTTGGATGCAGGCTTGCGTGGAACCCGGATGAAGCAACATGGGAATGTCCCTGTCATGGTTCGGGATTTGATCGTTTCGGAAATATATTGAACGGACCGGCACAAAAGGAATTATATAATCAAAGAAAAGCTTTTCTGGATGTAATGTTAACATTTATATCAAATACAGAAAACGGGAGAATACAAAATGCCAATCGGGAATATTATCAGAGAGAAGAGAAAAGAAAAAGGATATATACAGGAACAGGTAGCAGATTATCTTGGGGTATCTGCCCCTGCAGTCAATAAATGGGAAAAAGGGATAAGTTATCCGGATATCTCACTGCTTTCGCCGATCGCACGGCTTCTGGAAACAGATCTGAATACACTGCTGTGTTTTGAGGAAGAAATGACAGAAAAAGAGATGGATACATTCTGCAATCAGATGATGGAAGAAATCCAGAAAAATGGATTTAAAAGCGGATTCTGCATGGGTGAAGAAAAAATACGGAACTATCCGAATTGTGGAGTTTTTATCCAGAAGATCGCTGTTCTTCTGGATGGTGCACGTCTGATATATGGCTTGCCAGATCCTGCGGAAGATCAGCATTATTATGAAGAAAGAATTGAGAAATTTTACGAGAGGGCTTCCAGGGTGGGAGAAGGAGAGGCAAAAGCGTCAGCTTCTTTTATGCTGGCGTCCAAGTACATGGCAGGAGAACGATATGAGGAGGCGAGGGAACTTCTCGAGACGCTTCCGGATCGGTTGTCGATCGACAAACGTCAGATTGAAACACAGATTATGATCCGGGAAGAACGATACGAAGAGGCGAAAAAGCTTCTGGAACAGATGCTGGAAGCAGCTTTGAACATCTGGAATCTCAGAGATACATTTTTGTATCGGGATCTTGCAGTCAATACTTCACAGGAAGGAGAAAAGGAACAGGAAAGGAAAAAGTTGGCAGGAAAAATATCAGAAAAAGCTGAAGATGATGTGAAGGAAAAAGGAATAATAAGATCTGGAAAAGGAGAAAAATGCAGAGAATCTTATGCAGGGATAGATTCTCTGCATTTTCAATGTTATAATGGGAAACAACCGGGAGGTGTAAATATGAGAAATCATGAAGTGAAGACGAGACAGCCGCTTCTGGATGAAAACGGCAGTCTGCGGGAGCCTGGATGGTCCAGAAGTCAGGTACAGATCTATGACAGGAAACAGATTAAAGCCAGGAGATTTCGAATTAAAGAATGGGATTATTATCTGGTAATGAACGAAGAGTTTGCCGGGGCATTTACGATATCAGATGACGGATATATCGGTCTGCAGTCGGTCTCTCTTTTGAATTTTAAGGAAGGGTGGGAACATACGGAGACCATACTGAATCCGTTCCCGATGGGCAAGTTTCATCTTCCTGCATCCTCTGAATATGGAGATACGATTTATCGGGATGAGCGTCTGCATATGGATTTTCTGGTTACGGATGGGAAAAGACAGATCCTGTGTAATTTCAGGAATTTTTATCAGGGAAAGACATTTTCCTGTAATATTACTTTAGAACAGCCGAAGATGGATACGATGGTGATTGCAACTCCCTGGAAAGAGAAAAAGACGGCATTCTATTACAATCAGAAGATCAATTGCATGCCGGCATATGGAACCATGACTTTTGATGGAAAAACATATGAATTTTCAAAAGAGAGTGACTTTGGAACACTTGACTGGGGACGAGGCGTGTGGACATATGATAATCGATGGTATTGGGGATCCGGCAATACGAGAGTGGATGGAAAACCATTCGGCTTTAATATCGGATATGGTTTTGGCAATACGGAAGCAGCGTCAGAAAATATGTTATTTTATGATGGAAAAGCACATAAACTGGATGACGTAACATTTCATATTCCGGAAAATGATTATATGAAACCATGGAAATTTACTTCCAGTGACGGAAGATTTGAAATGGACTTTACGCCGGTTCTGGATCGTGCAGCCAGAACGTCGGCTCTGGTTATCCTGACAGATCAGCATCAGGTATTCGGACGGATGAGCGGGAAAGCAGTGCTGGATGATGGCAGAGTGATTGAAATGAAAGATGTGATGTGTTTTGCAGAAGACGTGCATAACAGATACTAGGAAAGAGGAGACTGATAAAAATGGAATTATGGGATATATATGATGAAAATAAAGAAAAGACAGGACGCACGATGAAGCGTAATGACTGGAATATGCAGCCCGGAGATTATCACCTGACTGTTCTGGGGGTATTGATGAGACCGGATGGCAAGTATCTTGTGACCAGGCGTAGAATGGATAAGGAATGGGCAGCAGGCTGGTGGGAAGTTCCGGGCGGCGGTGTCCGTGCCGGAGAAAGCTCAATAGATGCAGTGAGCCGTGAGATACTGGAAGAAACAGGTATTGACGTGACGGGAGCAGATGGCGGCTATGCTTTTACCTATAAAAGAGTAAATCCGGAGGAAAAGAACAATTATTTTGTAGATGTGTATAAGTTTATTCTTGACTTTCAGGAAGAAGATGTGAAGAAACAGGAAGAAGAGGTGTCAGGATATGCAATTGTATCCCTGGAAGAGATTAGGGAGTATGCAAAACAGGGAATTTTTCTGCATTATGACAGCATTCAGAAAGTCTTTGATGAGAACTGTTAACGGACAAGAAAAGTGTGAGCGGAATGCCCACACTTTTTTTGTCAGGAACAATATTTTGCAAGATCTTCTTCAAAATGCAGAACCTGGTCCTCCAGTTTCTGGTTTTCATCATCATTCAGCGAAGAAAGAAGAGAAGACATATTTGCTTTGATTCCGGATGGATCATATGGAACCTCCAAAGCAAAATCACTGAAAGCACGAAGCTTCTGAAAATACATGTTTGTTTCAGGCTCTTCATTGCCGCTTCTGCATATCTGATACATGGTGACAGAGTCCGTGGCGTTGACATCTGAACATTCCTTGCATATCCATTTTCCGAGATAATAATAACGACTGCCGATTTGATAGAGAAAACCGGGCAGGGTAAGCAGACGATCCAGTAACATGATAAAAATCCTCCTTGTAAATAAAAATATAGACGGAAACGGGGAACAAGTCAAGAAGGGGACGGGGGATTTTTAAAAATCCCCCGTCCCCTTCTTTATCCACATTATCCACAGCTGATTTATCCCCCATGCACCGAATATTGTGGATAAGATGTAGATCAGGGATCCTGCCAGATCTCCACAATACAAGGCGATGGTACGAAAGACTTTCTGCTGCATGTGATAATGTGGACTGATATAGAACATGTTGATGTCTCCATAAGGGTAGAAAGCCAGATTGAATATGGTGGCAATCATACAGCAGGCGAGGTAGAGTGAGGTTGCCTGCATAAAATAGTTTTGTTTTTTTTCATAGCGGTAGTCCCTGCCGGCATGCAGACCGATCAGGATCAGCAGAATGTGCCACAGGTAAGAATGAACCGTAAGTGGAAAGTAGGAATAATGCATGCCGCTGGTGTCAAAAAAAGCAAAAAATCCGCCTAATAAGCCGTAATCCATCAAAAAGACAATCAGAACGCTGCGTAAGACTGTGTTTTTAATAAATGGTATGATCAGGCAGACATACATCGGGATGCTGCATAGCTGAAACGGAAAATACCACCAGATATAAGTCCCGTCATTTGACAGAAAAGTCAGGGTAATCTGTTTCCACAATTCACTTGTAAGAAGAAGCATTCCACAAAGAAGGTAAAAGAGATTATTTGATTCTGACAGGGGTTTTTTATTCATAATGAAAACATTCCTTTGTGTTGGTAAGATAAGTAAGAGTGCTATTTGTCTTTCATTATAGCTTTCCGCATTATATATATCAAATAAAATGTTGAAATTACCAGTCGTTATGAATTATAATACAACAGTATGCCAATCGTATTCGGAAGATGATATGACAGTATGAAAAGACATTCGGAAGATTTGAGTAATGGAGTGTGGAATATGAGACCGAAAAATGCAGCGATTTTGATGTTGACAGCTTTCATATGGGGAACTGCTTTTGTAGCACAGAGTGTAGGAATGGATTATCTGGGTCCATTTACGTTCAATGGAGTAAGAAGTCTGATAGGAGCAGCAGCACTTTTGCCATGTATATGGCTTTTACAGATTTTAAATAAAAAAGAAGGAACTGTTAAGGAAGAGGGGAGTCGTAAGGATCTGATCATCGGAGGTATTGCGTGTGGCCTTTTATTATTTGCCGCCAGCAGCCTTCAGCAGATCGGGATTCAGTATACTTCAGCAGGAAAAGCCGGATTTATTACTGCATTTTATATTGTGATCGTACCGGTTCTCGGGATTTTTCTTCATAAAAAAATCGGATGGAAGGTATGGATTGCGGTGCTGCTTGCATTGGCAGGATTGTATTTTTTGTGTATTACGGAAAAATTTACAATTGGAAAAGGTGATATTTTTATATTTTTGTGTGCGCTTGTGTTTTCGTTACATATTATGGTGATTGATCATTTTTCACCAATGGTAGATGGTGTGAAAATGTCATGTATACAATTTTTGGTCTGCGGAATTGTCTCTATACCGTTTATGGTATTGACAGAAACACCCAGACTGGATGCAATGCTGGCGGGGTGGTTCCCGTTGGTGTATGCAGGAGTATTCTCCTGCGGTGTGGCATATACGCTTCAGATTGTCGGACAGAAGAATGTCAATCCGGCGATTGCATCACTGATATTGAGCCTGGAATCCTGTTTTTCCGTATTGGCAGGCTGGATGATTCTGGGAGAACGGCTGTCTGTGCGGGAATCGGCAGGCTGTATACTGATGTTTGCCGCGATTATCCTCGCTCAGCTTCCGGATAAAAAGACGGAAGAATAGAAGGATATAATCTGCAGATATACATAAAGAATGAAAATACAGAGCATGATATGGAGGATGAATGTATGAGATTTGTGATTCAGAGAGTAACGGAAAGTGAAGTTCAGGTGGATGGAGAAGTGCTGGGAAAGATCGGCCGTGGATTTATGGTTCTGATCGGTGTCAGTGATTCAGATACAAAAGAAATTGCCGACAAGATGGTGAAAAAAATGCTTGGTCTCAGGATATTTGAGGATGAACAGGGAAAGACCAATCTGTCACTGGAAACGGTTGGAGGAGAACTGCTTCTGATTTCCCAGTTTACACTGTATGCAAACTGTAAAAAAGGAAATCGTCCGAGTTTTATTGAAGCAGGAGCTCCGGATATGGCAGAAGAGATGTACGAGTATATTATCAGTAAATGTAAGGAGCAGGTACCGGTAGTGGAAAGAGGTCGGTTTGGAGCAGATATGAAAGTCAGTCTGATCAATGACGGACCATTTACGATCGTTCTGGATTCCGATAAACTATAATACGATCAGGTGCGGTGCGTGGCATAATATATAGGGGAAAAGGAAAAGTTAGAATTCTGCAGAACAGATAACAGGAAACAGGGGGTTCGGAAAATCTGTTCTGCAGATTTTTTTCGCTGTTATTTTGTTAAAAAACTAATTAATTATTTGTAAAAAAATACTTATATATTATTAAAAAACCATTAATATGTTGACAGATATAGGAATAATGCATAGTATATTCGTTAGAAAACTAATTAAATGAAATATTACATTCACAGGAGGATATATTTTATGAATATGATGGATGATTCCTCGATTTTTGTACTGCTGTTTCAGATCATGCAGTTGACCAAGTATCAGGCAATCAGACGTATGGATGAATTAAAGCTGAAACCGAGTCAGGCGGCGATTCTGTTTGTTTTGCATTGTAAAGGAAACATGTCCCAGAGAGAACTGGCCGAGGTAATCGGGATCACACCGCCATCTATGACGGTTGCATTAAGAAAGATGGAAGATCAGGGTTACGTTCTCAGGAAACCGGATCATAATGATCAGAGGATTATGCGGATCCATCTTGCTCCCAAAGGCATTGAATGTGTAGACGGAGTAAAGTGTGTGATAAAAGAAATGGAAGAACTGACTTTGAAAGGCCTGTCGCAGGAAGAGACGCTTTTTATGCGGAGACTGCTTTCTGAAATGAAGAAGAATCTTCTGGAATCAAGAGATTTTAAAGGTATGAATCTACAGGAAATTATGGACGTGACAAAGCCATCTTTAAAGAATGAATTATAAAACGGTAGAAAGGAAAGGCAAAACATGAGGAAATTACTGAAATTTTTAAAGCCATATGCCGGAGGTGTTGTGGCAGTGATCTGTGTTCTGGTTGTCCAGGCATTTTGTGATCTCTCCTTGCCGACATATACTTCTGATATTGTAAATGTAGGAATCCAGCAGGGGGGCATCGATGAGACCGTTCCGGAGACAATCGCAAAAGAAGATCTGGAAAAACTACTTTTGTTTGTTCCTTCAAAAGAACAGGAAATTGTAATGAAAGCATATACTGAGACGACAAAATCGTATGGATATGACGGGATCGTTATGGAATTAAAATCTTCTGTTCAAAAAAACGAAGAAAAAATGGAACAATTATCGTCCGTGCTTGGAAAACCAATGTTTCTTGTAACCGGATTTGATTCTGACAGTGATATGACAAAACAGATGAAAGAGCAGATGCAGGAGCAGATTGATGAAAAAATAAGTGATATGCCGGATTCCATGATCGAGCAGGCAGCTGCATCTTATATCAGAAATGCATATGAACATATCGGAATGGATGTGGATGAGATCGAGATCCGCTACATTCTGCGCACAGGAGGAAAGATGCTTGCGCTGGCTGCACTTGGCATGGTGGCAAGTATTCTGGTAGGACTTATGGCATCCCGGATCGGTGCCGGCGTAGGCCGTGGACTGAGGAGAGATGTGTTCCGGAAGGTAGTAGGATTTTCCAATGGGGAATTTGATAAGTTTTCCACAGCATCGCTGATTACAAGAAGTACGAACGATATACAACAGATACAGATGCTTGTCGTCATGATACTCAGAATGGTTATGTATGCACCGATCATGGCAATCGGCGGTATCTGGAAAGTATTTCATACGAATGTGGACATGTCCTGGATCATTGCACTTGCAGTCGGAATCATCGTGAGCATCGTAGCAGTACTGTTTATTGTGGTTATGCCGAAATTTCAGATCATGCAGAAACTGGTGGATCGGCTGAATCTGGTAAGCAGAGAGATTCTGACCGGCCTTCAGGTTATCCGTGCTTTTGGTACACAGAAACATGAAGAAGAACGATTTGATGTGGCGAATAAAGATCTGGTAAAAACGAATTTATTTGTAAACCGTGCAATGACTCTGATGATGCCTCTTATGATGTTTATCATGAATGGCATTGGAGTTCTGATTGTATGGGTCGGTGGGCACAGTATCAATGATGGGGCAATGCAGGTCGGAGATATGATGGCATTTATCCAGTATACTATGCAGATTATCATGTCGTTCTTAATGATTTGTATGATTTCTGTTATGCTTCCAAGAGCTGCAGTGTCTGCAGAGCGTGTAGATGAAGTATTGAAGAGCGATACGATGATACATGATCCCAAACAGCCGAAAAGGCTTTCAGAAGACGGAAAAGGTGAGGTCGTGTTTGATCATGTGTCTTTCCGATATCCGGGGGCTGATGAAGATGTTCTGCATGATATATCCTTTACTGCAAAACCTGGTGAGACAACTGCATTTATCGGCAGTACAGGATGCGGAAAATCAACACTTGTTAATCTGATTCCCAGATTTTATGATGTGACAGAAGGAAGAATTACCATTGACGGTAAGGATATCCGGGAAGTGTCTCAGCATGAACTTCGTGAAAAGCTGGGATATGTGCCGCAAAAAGGGATTCTGTTTTCCGGAGATATTGCTTCTAATATTATGTACGGTAATCCGGAAGGAAGTGAAGCAGAGATGTTGGAAGCAGCTTCCATCGCACAGGCAACAGAGTTTATTGAACAGAAGAAGAAAAAGTATCACAGTGCGATCTCACAGGGAGGGTCTAATGTATCCGGAGGTCAGAAACAGCGATTATCGATTGCGAGAGCGATTGCAAAGCATCCGGATGTGTATATCTTTGATGACAGCTTTTCTGCACTTGATTACAGAACAGATGCAACACTTCGGGCAGCGTTAAAAGAAAAGACGGCAGACAGTACGGTTATGATTGTCGCACAGCGAATCAGTACTATTCTGCATGCAGAACAGATCATTGTTCTGGAAGACGGACAGATCGTCGGAAAAGGGACTCATAAAGAACTGCTGAAAAACTGTGACGCATATTATCAGATTGCTTCTTCGCAGATGTCAGAGCAGGAACTGGAAAATGATATGAAGGAGGTGGGCTAATATGGCAAAAGGTATGGGACATGGAAAACATATGTCAACTGAGAAAGCAAAGGATTTTAAGGGCACGATGAAAAAACTGGCAGGATATCTTGCAGAATATAAAGCAGCGTTGTTCTTTGTCTGTGTATTTGCCATCGGAAGCACGATCTTCAATATTGTTGGTCCAAAGGTGCTTGGAAAAGCTACTACGGAAATATTTAACGGACTGGTAAGAAAAGTGTCCGGAGGAAGTGGAATAGATTTTGAAAAGATCGGAAAGATTCTTCTGCTCCTTCTGTGCTTATATATGGCCAGTGCAGCGTTTTCCTTTATACAGGGATATATCATGACGGGAATTTCGCAGAAGCTGACATATCGTATGCGAAAAGAGATCTCAGAAAAGATCAATCGTCTGCCGATGAATTATTATGACAAGATGACACACGGAGAAGTGTTATCCAGAATTACCAATGATGTAGATACACTGAGTCAGAGCCTGAATCAGAGTGCAACGCAGCTCATTACTTCGATTACAACGATCATAGGTGTATTGATTATGATGTTGAGTATCAGCCCTCTGATGACAGTGGTCGCCCTTTTGATCCTCCCGATTTCCATGGGAATGATATCTGTGATTGTAAAGCACTCTCAGAAATATTTTAAAAATCAGCAGGAATATCTGGGACATGTAAACGGACAGGTAGAAGAAGTTTATGGAGGACATAATATTGTCAAGGCTTTTAATAAAGAGGAAGATGTAATCCGGGCATTTGATGAAGATAATGAAATGTTGTATCAGTCCGCGTGGAAATCCCAGTTTTTGTCAGGAATGATGATGCCAATCATGCAGTTTGTCGGCAATCTCGGTTATGCCGGTGTCGTTATTCTTGGCGGAGTCCTGACAATGAAACAGGCGATTGAAGTGGGGGATATACAGTCATTTACACAGTATGTCCGGAACTTTACGCAGCCGATTCAGCAGGTGGCACAGGTGGCTAACATGCTGCAGTCTACAGCGGCAGCTTCGGAGAGGGTATTTGAATTTCTGGAGGAACGTGAGGAAGCGCAGACCGTTCCTGACCCGGTATCGATAGAGGGTCTGGAAGGAAATGTAGAGTTTGATCATGTTCAGTTTGGTTACAATCCGGATCACATTATCATCAAAGACTTCAGTGCCGGAATAAAACAGGGGCAGAAGATTGCAATTGTAGGTCCTACTGGCGCAGGAAAGACAACTATGGTAAAATTGTTAATGAGATTTTATGATGTCAATCGTGGTGCAATCAAAGTGGATGGTCATGATATCCGCGACTTTAACCGGGAAGAGCTCCGTCAGATGTTCGGTATGGTTCTGCAGGATACCTGGCTGTTCAAAGGAAGTATTGAGGATAATATCCGGTACGGAAAACTGGATGCAACACATGAAGAGGTTGTGGAAGCCGCAAAAGCAGCGCGTGTCCACCGGTTTGTTCAGACACTGCCGGGTGGCTACAATATGGAACTGAATGAAGAAGCAAGCAACGTTTCCCAGGGACAGAAGCAGCTGCTTACTATTGCAAGAGCAATTCTGGCAGATCCAAAGATACTGATACTGGATGAGGCTACCAGTTCCGTAGACACAAGAACGGAGATACAGATTCAGAAGGCGATGGATACCCTGATGGAGGGAAGAACCAGCTTTATCATCGCGCACCGGTTGTCGACGATTCGGGATGCAGACCTGATACTCGTCATGCGGGACGGAGACATTGTAGAACAGGGCAATCATGAAGAATTGTTGAAAAAGAACGGATTTTATGCAGAATTATATAATTCACAATTTGCAAAGACTGCATAACGTTAAAGCGATAAAAAGGGGACGGAGGATTTTTAAAAATTCCCCGTCCCCTTTTTATCACGTTAAAGGAGGAAAGTGATAATGGAACGTTTAGATCAGCAGTTTAATTTTATCAGGGAAATTGACAAGGAGAAGTTTATTGGCCGTCAGACTTATCTGACGGATGGAGAACGTAAGGAAAATGATGCAGAACATGCATGGCATATGGCGATTATGACGATCCTGCTGAGTGAGTATGCGAATGAGGAGATAGATGTGCTGAAGACGGTGACCATGCTTCTGATCCATGACATTGTTGAAATCGATGCCGGGGATACGTATGCTTATGATGAGGAAGCTAAAAAAACGCAGAAGGAACGCGAACAAAAGGCGGCAGAGAGAATTTTTGGCATGCTCCCGGAGGATCAGGGAAAGAAAATGAAGGATTTGTGGGAAGAATTTGAGGCCTGTGAATCGAAGGAAGCGAGATTTGCAAGGACAATGGACAACCTTCAGCCGATCATGTTAAATGATGCTACGGATGGAAAAGCATGGGAGGAGCATAATGTTCATCTGAGCCAGGTGATGGGAAGAAATAAAAATACACACAAAGGATCAGAGGTTTTATGGAAGTACGCCCTGGATCATTTTATCAGTCCTAATGTTGAGAAGGGACATTTGAGTACGGATGAACAGATCGGATAGATGCAAAAAACTTCAGAAAAAAGCGCTGGCAGAAGAAGATCTGGCAGCGCTTTATATAAAGCACAGAACGTGCAGAAGTGTGAAGGATAGAAAGTATCCTGTATGTGGATAGATTCCATGCAAAAAAGGACATAATAATACTATATAAAAATCAACCAATTGGGAAAATTGTAAAAATTTGAAAAATGCTTTACGAACGAAGTACTGAAAAAAGTACTAAGAATATAATTAGATTGTCTAAATTATAGCATACATATTGAAAAATGTAAATAAAAAACAGCAATTATTACAAGTTTTCTGCATAATTGCTGTTTTTTGAAAAATATAATATTATTTCATGGATAATCCTGCAAGAACGGATTTTACATGATTAATTTCCTGCTGTGTTGCTTTTGCGGCAGGAACATAATAGCTTTTTTCTCTTGCAACCTGATAAAGTTGTTCCTGAGACATTTCACACTGATTGCGGATCTGTTTCAGGCACTGTTTTAACTCCTTGTTTTCTGTCTGAGAGATCATCTCTCCATAGCGGACGAGTTCTCCGTTGACGCCTGCCAGAGCGTCACTGACCATTGTTTTTTCGTCTAACATATCAGAACCTCCTATAAGAATTTCATCAAATCCTGTTTGTTTTTCATGGCGGATTCGGCGGCATCCTGGAAAAGCTTTTTAACCTCCGGGTCTTTTGCCTGAGAAGCATAATCCTGCATTTTGCAGTGGCTGGTGTCATATCCGCCGATCAGATGGCGGAGATTTTGTAAGTCAAGTACAGATATTTCGGCCATAATAAATTCCCCCTTTTTTGAATTCAAAATTAGTATGTCTGGTTGTCGGAGAAAATATAATGTAAATTTTTGGAATTTTTGGAACTATTGATAAAAGAATTAAATATATATTTCATGTCTGGTGATGAATCAAGCATACATTCGGGGTGCCACTGAACACCACACGTATATGTATGATCTGTCGTTTCAATTGCTTCTATGATTCCATCTGATGCAATTGCACTGATCTTCAATCCTTGACCGAGGACATGAATGCTTTGATGGTGAAAACTGTTTACAAGAACAGAATCCTGAAGAAACGGATACAGCATACTGCCGGGGGAGACGGTAATTCGATGGCAGGTATCCGACCGGTTTTTTGATGTTTGCATGTGATTCAGAGAAGGAGAAGGGCGAAGAGAGATGTCCTGGTAGATAGTTCCGCCAAGTGCCACGTTTAAGACCTGCATTCCACGGCAGATTGCAAGAACGGGAAGACGAGAATTCAATATGTATTTCATGAAGGATAGATGAAAAATGTCTGTCCGGGTATCATAGCTTCCTTTATCTGTCCGGGATTCTTCTCCGAATAGCAGAGGATTGATATCATCGCCACCACAGAAAAGAAAGCCATGGCATATCTGGGTATAAGAAGAATAGAATTCTTCGTCGGATGTGATTGGAAGAATGACGGGAATGCCGCCGCAGGATTCAACTGCACATAGATAGGAAGCAGGCACATATTGATGGCTGCCGG
This sequence comes from Dorea sp. YH-dor226, assembly GCF_039832105.1. Lineage (NCBI taxonomy): Bacteria > Bacillati > Bacillota > Clostridia > Lachnospirales > Lachnospiraceae > Dorea > Dorea sp. YH-dor226. The sequence goes on from NZ_JBDOHS010000017.1 coordinate 21,395, forward strand.
TATATCCACAGGAAATAATTCCGATAATTGGTTTCATGGATGCTCTCCTTTTTGCTGATAATCTGATATAATTTTCATATATATTTTATGTGGCAGTTATGGCTGTATAGTAGTAGAAAGTAAAAGGGAGAAGAAAAGATGAAGTTGATCGATATGCATTGTGATACCTTGTGGAAACTGTTGGACCTGGATAAAGAAGGGGACCTGTCGAAGAATCATTGCAGTGTCAGTATTCCTTATATGAAGGCGGCGGGAACAACGGTGCAGTTTTTTGCCTGTTTCACATGGTTCGGAGAGTATGAAAATGCCGGAGGTTATGACAGCGCTTATGAACATGTCAGAACGATGATTGCGTATATGAAGCGTCAGACAGAGCACTTTTCGGAAGAACTGTCGCTGGCAGATTCCTGGAGTAAGATAGAAGACCATATGAATCAGGGGCGGATATCTGCAGTGCTGACAGTAGAAGAGGGAGGAGTTCTGAACGGCAGGATGGAACGTCTGGAGGAATTGTACCGGGAAGGGATAAGGCTGATTACACCGGTATGGAATTATGAAAACTGCATTGGATTTCCGAACAGTCAGGATGCGTCGATCATGGAAGAAGGGCTGAAGCCTTTTGGAAGAGAGGTCGTGGAATATATGGGGCGGCTGGGGATGATCGTAGATGTGTCGCATGCTTCTGATGGAACATTCTGGGATATACTGGAATGTGCCGGGGGACCGGTGGTGGCTTCTCATTCCAATTGCAGGGCACTTACAACTCACCCAAGAAATCTTACAGATGATATGATACGTGCACTGGCCGGGAGAGGAGGCGTTGCAGGAGTGAATTTTTATGGACCTTTCCTCGGAAATCCAAAGGTGTCTTCCGTTGACCAGATGGTTCGCCATATCCTTCATATGCTGAAAGTGGGTGGAAGTGAATTTCCGGCAATTGGCACGGACTTTGATGGTTTTGACGGGATGGAGATTATGGAGATTCCGGATGTATCACAGATGGAAAGATTGTGGGATGCATTGAAAAGATCGGGTGTGGCAGAAAGTCAGATTGATAAGATCTGGTATGGAAATGCGGCAAGAATCCTGCAAAGTGTATAATCATATTCTGAAAAAAGAGGTTCCTGATCCGTTTGAAGATATTCTGATATATACAATTTTCATATATGCAATTCCCTCAGGGATGCCACAATGGACATTTGCCTGTACGGCTTTCCCCGGGGAAATTGCATGATTCACGCTGGCAGAACGATTATTATTCTACCATGATGTCTGCGCTGGTCTGTATAGATTCTTTTGTATTTTCCGGTTTTCTTCTTCGAATGCTTGCAAATATGGAACCGGAAATATTGTGCCACACACTGAAGATTGCTCCGGGAAGTGTAGCCAGTGGATACATGGCAAAATGTGCAGCTGCCAGAGAAGTGGCAAGTCCGCTGTTCTGCATTCCGACCTCAATGGCCAGGGCAGTTGTCTTTCGATCGTCCAGATGTGCTGCATGTCCGATTCCCAGTCCAAGTAACAATCCAACCAGGTTGTGAAGCATGACGATGAGCAGCACAAGGAAACCACAGCCTGTGATCTTGGAAGCATTGGCTCCTACGATACCAAGGAGTACGGGAAGCAGTACGATCTTTACAGTGGACAATACCATACTGAGGAAAGAGACTTCCACCCAGGTACCGCCAAGCAGATAGACCAGTGTAGGTGTTGCGACCGGTGCAATCAGAGTGGAAACGGTTGTCATACCGACAGACAATGCCACATCTCCGCCTGCGATATAGGTGATGACGTTGCTGGCGGTTCCGCCCGGGCAGCATCCAACCAGAATAACGCCGATGGCGAGCTCCGGACTGAGTGAAAAGAGTTTTGCCAGTGCATATGCAGTCAGCGGCATAATGGTAAATTGAGACAGACACCCGATCAGTATCTCCTTCGGGTGTGTAAATACTATTTTAAAATCATCCAGGGTAATGGAAAGTCCCATTCCGAACATGGCAGCGGCCAGAAAAGCTGAAGTATAGTTGGTTGCCCAGGAAAAGGATTCCGGCCGGAAGAAAGCAATGATGGAAAAAATGATGATTACAATTCCGATGTTACGGGATAAAAAGCTGCTGATTTGTCCGATTTTTTCATAATATAAATCCCTTCTGATTCATGCGCACGTAAAGCTGCAGCCTTCTGTAATCAGTTCCTGTCCCTTTTTGACAGCGCGGGAAAGGCAAAGGGCGGCCTGTCTTTCCTCCGGGTTCAGATAAGTGTTGCGGGAAGATTTTGCAAGTCCGTCATGTGTCCCTCATGCAGATAGCCCATTGTAGGAACCAGTCCTACAGAAGGGCCTTCCTTTTTCCATGCTTTTACCAGTTCTCTTGTTTCTTTGATGGTTGTTGCTACTTTCATTTGTTGTATCTCTCTTCGTATTATTATTCGAAGATAGTCATCTGATGATTATTGAATAAATAAAAAAGACGCTGCATATGGACATACTTTTACCATGATCATATACAGCGATATTATCATTTCACAGAAAAAAGTACAAAAGAAGTGTAAGATATCAAAAAAACGTTTCCGCATTTTTTCCGGAAACGTTTTTTATGAGGGTGAATATTAGATTGAATTCTGATTGGTTTCGACTTCCTGCATTTTCAGAGCACGAACTTTCAGAGGAAGTCCGAACAGATTAATGAAACCGCTTGCATCATGATGATCATACAGATCGCCTGTTGTAAAGCTTGCAAGGGATTCGTTGTACAGGGAATATGGAGAAGTAGTACCTGCTTTTGTGATATTTCCCTTATAGAGTTTGAATTTTACTTCGCCGGTTACATATTCCTGTGTGCTTTCAATGAATGCCTGAATGGCTTCGCGCAGAGGTGTGAACCATTTTCCCTCGTATACAACCTGAGATAACTTATTGCTCATCATTTCTTTTACCTCATAAGTTGCACGGTCTAATACAAGTTCTTCCAGCTGCTGATGAGCTTCGTACAGGATGGTTCCGCCGGGAGTCTCGTAGACACCACGGGACTTCATTCCAACAACACGGTTCTCTACGATATCGCAGATACCGATTCCATGTTTGCCGCCAAGTTCATTTAACTTGCAGATGATGTCAGATACCTTCATCTCTTCTCCGTTGATGCTTTTTGGTACTCCTTTTTCAAATGTCATAGTCACGTATTCGCCTTTGTCAGGTGCTTTTTCCGGTGGAACGGTCAGTACCAGCAGATCGTCGTAATTAGGTTCCTGAGAAGGATCTTCCAGTTCCAGACCTTCATGGCTGATATGCCATAAGTTACGATCACGGCTGTAGCTGTGTTTTGCGTCGAAAGGAAGATCAATACCATGCTGTTTGCAGTATGCGATCTCATCTTCACGGGATTCTATGGTCCATACATCCGTCATTCTCCAAGGAGCGATAATCTTGATATCCGGAGCGAGAGCGCGGATGCTGAGCTCAAAACGAATTTGATCATTACCCTTTCCGGTTGCGCCGTGGCAGATGGCAACAGCTCCTTCTTTTCTCGCAATCTCAACCAGACGTTTTGCGATTGCCGGACGTGCCATGGCTGTTCCGAGAAGATATTTATTCTCATACACAGCATGTGCCTGTAAACATGGAACAATATAATTATCACAGAAATCATCTATGATATCTTCAATATATAACTTTGAAGCACCGGACATTTTTGCTCTTTCATCCAGGCCATCCAGTTCTTCTCCCTGTCCGCAGTTAATACAGCAGCAGATAACCTCATAGCCGAAGGTTTCTTTCAACCACGGAATAACAGTTGTGGTATCAAGACCACCGGAATATGCTAATACAACTTTCTCTTTCATCTTATATATCCTCCTGATGTAAAATAGTTTATCTGAGTAATATTTACTTTTTGAATTGCAAAAATTACTATACACCATAACTTATAAATATGCAAGAAAAAATTATATAAAACTTAAAAAAGTGGTTTTTATGCATAAAATGTATAAAAATATGCATATAAAATTCAAAAAAATACTTGAACAATATTCGATACAGATGTATAATTATGCAAGTTCTTAAATTGGGGACAGGGTATTTTGAAAAAGGGACAAGGGATTTTTAATTTGGGACGGAGGATTTTTAAAAATTCCCCGTCCCCACCCCGGAAAGGATGTTTATATATGATTAAGGCAGGCATTATTGGCGCAACCGGCTATGCCGGCGGTGAACTGGTAAGATTATTGATGGGACATAAGGATGTGGAAATTGTCTGGTATGGATCCAGAAGTTATATAGATAAGAAGTATGCGGATGTATATCAGAATATGTTCCGGATCGTGGATGCAAAATGTATGGATGATAATATGGAAGAGCTTGCAAAGCAGGCGGATGTGATCTTTACGGCGACGCCGCAGGGATTCTGTGCTTCAATGCTTACGGAGGATATTCTGTCAAAGACGAAGATCGTGGATCTGAGTGCAGATTATCGTATTAAAGATGTTGCGACGTACAAGAAATGGTATGGGATTGAACATAAAAGTCCACAGTTTATAAAAGAAGCAGTATATGGATTATGCGAGATCAATCGCGAAGATGTGAAGAAAGCAAGACTGGTTGCCAATCCGGGATGCTATACAACATGTTCGATTCTGACGGCGTATCCGCTTGCAAAGGAAGGAATCATTGATATGAATACTCTGATCGTGGATGCAAAGTCCGGAACTTCCGGAGCGGGCAGAGGGGCCAAGGTTCAGAATCTGTTCTGTGAGGTCAATGAAAATATGAAGGCTTATGGTGTTGCCACACACAGACACACGCCGGAGATTGAAGAACAGCTTGGCTATGCGTCAGGAGAACAGGTCATCATCAACTTTACTCCACATCTGGTACCGATGAATCGTGGAATTCTCGCAACAGAGTATGCATCACTGAAAAAGGATGTTACATATGAAGAAGTAAAAGCAATATATGATAAGTATTATAAGGATGAGAAATTTATCCGTGTGCTGGAAAAGGATGTCTGTCCGGAGACAAAGTGGGTGGAAGGCAGCAACTATGTGGATATTAATTTTAAGATTGATCCCAGAACAAATCGTATTATTATGATGGGGGCAATTGACAATCTTGTGAAAGGTGCCGCAGGGCAGGCGGTTCAGAATATGAATCTGATGTTTGGCCTTCCGGAGAGCGAGGGACTGGAACTGGTTCCGATGTTCCCGTAAACATAAGGAGGAAGGAGAAAACGATGTTGATAAGAGTAATGACGATTGAGGATTATGATCGGGTCCGTGCTCTCTGGATGAAAATCAAAGGATTTGGAATCCGCAGTGTAGATGATTCCAGAGAGGGTGTGGAGCGATTCCTGAAACGAAATCCTGAAACCAGTGTGGTGGCAGAAGAAGACGGAAAAATTGTAGGTGCGATTCTCTGCGGACATGACGGCAGGCGGGGATGCCTGTATCATGTATGTGTAGATGAGCAGTATCGGATGCGAGGAATCGGGAAAGCAATGGTAGTATTTGCCATGGAGGCATTGAAAAGGGAACAGATCAATAAAGTATCCCTCATTGCATTTACAAAGAACGATATCGGCAATGCATTCTGGAAAGAGATCGGATGGACTGGAAGAGAAGATCTGAATTATTATGATTTTACACTGAATGAAGAAAATATCACTGCATTTATTCAATAAAAAGGATGAAGAAGAAACAGGTATAAAGAAAGGAAGAGAAGAATATGAAACAGATCAAAGGCGGAGTAACCGCAGCAAAAGGATATGAAGCAGCATCAACAGCAGCAGGGATCAAGTATACAGACAGAACAGACATGGCGATGATATACAGCCAGGTTCCATGTGTGGCAGCAGGAACATTTACCACGAATGTAGTAAAAGCCGCACCGGTAAAATGGGATCAGCAGGTGGTAAAAAGCGGTGCAAAAGCGCAGGCAGTCATCGTTAATTCCGGAATTGCCAATGCATGTACAGGTGCCGAAGGATTCGGATACTGCAAAGATACTGCAGAGGCAGCAGCAAAGGCACTGAATATCTCCGCAGATGGTGTGCTTATCGGTTCGACAGGCGTCATCGGAAAACAGATTCCGATCGCGAAACTGACAGCCGGAGTGGAAGTGCTGGCCGGTAAGAAAAATGCTTCTCTGGAAAATGGTACAGAGGCGGCAAAGGCAATCATGACGACAGATACCTGCGAAAAAGAGCTGGCTGTTGAGATTGAAGTGGGCGGAAAAACGGTTACCATCGGCGGTATGGCAAAAGGCTCCGGTATGATTCATCCAAATATGTGCACCATGCTTGCATTTATTACAACGGATGCGGTGATTACAAAAGATGCACTTCAGAAAGCCCTGAGTGAGGATGTTGGAGATACGTACAACATGATTTCCGTTGATGGAGATACTTCTACAAATGATACGGTGATCCTTCTGGCCAATGGTCTGGCAGAGAATCCGGAGATTGTATACGGAAGTGAAGATTATCAGACATTTGCAGATGCACTCCATGTAATCAATGAGTATCTTGCGAAGAAAATCGCGGGAGATGGAGAAGGAGCAACAGCATTATTTGAAGTAAAGGCTGTCGGATGTGAAAGTACAGAACAGGCAAAGACACTTGCAAAATCTATTGTATGCTCGAATCTTACTAAGACAGCGATTGCAGGACATGATGCAAACTGGGGAAGAATCCTGTGTGCCATGGGATATTCCGGAGCGCAGTTTGATCCGGAAAAAGTAGATCTGTTCTTTGAGAGCAAGGCCGGAAAGATCCAGATCATTGAAGATGGAACGGCAGTCGATTACAGTGAGGAAGAGGCGACCAGGATCCTGTCTGAATCAGAAGTTACCGCAATTGCTGATGTGAAGATGGGAGATAAGAGCGCAACTGCATGGGGCTGTGATCTGACCCATGGATATATTGAGATTAATGCGGATTACAGAAGTTAATGACTGATTACAGGAATGAAATAACGACAGCATAGTTATCAGGAAACAGGCTTGCAGAAAGAAACGGAAGGAATGTGATAATATGGAAAAATCAATGCAGAAGTATCTGGACAAAGCAGAAGTGCTGATTGAAGCACTGCCATATATTCAGCGGTTTAACCGGAAGATTATTGTAGTAAAATATGGCGGCAGTGCCATGATAGATGAACAGCTTAAGGCACAGGTCATTCAGGACGTCACTCTTCTTAAGCTGGTTGGATTTAAGCCGATCATTGTGCATGGCGGAGGAAAAGAGATCAGCAGGTGGGTTGGAAAAGTAGGAATGAAACCACAGTTCATCAACGGGCTTCGCGTAACAGATGATGCCACAATGGAACTGGTAGAGATGGTTCTTGGAAAAGTAAACAAAAGTCTGGTACAGCTGGTAGAAGAACTGGGAGTTCGTGCCATCGGTATCAGTGGTAAGGATGGAGCGCTTCTGAAAGTAGACAAAAAATATGCGGATGGTGAAGATATTGGCTTTGTTGGCGATGTCAAAGAAGTGAATGCAGACATTCTTTTTGATCTTCTGGAAAAGGATTTCCTGCCGATTATCTGTCCGATAGGCCTGGATGATGAATATAATACCTATAATATCAATGCAGATGATGCCGCCTGTGCGATTGCAAAAGCTGTGAAAGCTGAAAAACTGGCATTCCTTACGGATATCGAGGGGGTATATAAGGATCCGGATGATCCGGACACACTGATCTCCGAGTTGAAAATATCTGAAGGCAGGAAATTAATGGAAGAAGGATATATTGGCGGAGGAATGCTTCCCAAAATTCAGAATTGTATAGATGCGATTGAGGCTGGCGTATCCAGAGTACATATACTGGATGGACGGATTCCACATTGTCTGCTTCTGGAAATCTTTACAAATAAAGGAATCGGAACGGCGATTCTGAATGATATGGATGAGAAATATTATCAGGGAGAATAGGATTATGAATCGATATATGGAAGAGACCAATCAGGCTTTGTTACACACCTATAACCAGTTCCCTGTTGTATTGGAACGGGGAGAGGGTGTATATCTGTATGATACAGAAGGGAAAAAATATCTGGATTTTGCGGCGGGATATGCGGTATCTTCGCTCGGGTATGGAAACCAGGAGCTGAACGGTGCATTAAAGGCACAGATCGACAGACTGTTTCATACATCGAACCTTTATTACAATACAGTATGCGGTGAGGCGGCAGAGGCACTGAAACGGGTCAGCAAAATGGACCGGATCTTTTTCACAAACAGCGGAGGAGAGGCTGTGGAAGGTGCACTTAAGGCTGCAAGGAAATATGCATATAAAAAAGGTACCGGACGATATGAGTTTATTGCCATGGAAGAGTCTTTTCACGGAAGAGGCTTTGGGGCAGTATCAGTGACCGGACATACGTCTTACCGGGAACCTTTTGAGCCGCTGGTTCCGGGCGTCTCATTTGCAAAATATAATGATCTGGACAGTGTCAGGGCACTGGTTACGGATAAAACCTGTGCTGTGATCCTGGAGCCTTTACAGGGAGAAGGCGGAATACACCTTGCAACGGAGGAATTCATGAAAGGAATCCGGAAACTCTGCGATGAAGAGGGAATTCTGATGATCTGTGATGAGGTGCAATGTGGAATGGGACGTACCGGATCCATGTTCGCATGGCAGTCCTATGGTACCAGACCGGATATTATGACGATGGCAAAAGCAATCGGAAGCGGAATTCCGGTAGGAGCATTTGCGCTGACAGAAGAGGTTGCCGCATATTCTCTGGAACCGGGAGATCATGGAACGACATACGGAGGCAATCCGCTGGCATGTGCTGCCGTCAGTAAAACAGCAGAGATATTTGAAAAAGAAGAAATAGCGGCACATGCAAAAGCGATGGGGCAATATCTGAAGGAAAAGCTTCAGATGCTGGTTCAGGAATATGACTGTGTAACGGAAGTAAGAGGAACCGGCCTGATGCAGGGAATCCGGGTCACAAAACCAGTATCCGGGATTACAAATGCCGCACTGAAGGAGGGGCTTCTGATCATCGGGGCCGGAACAGATGTCATTCGTTTTGTACCACCGCTCGTCATTGAGAAGGAGCACATTGATGAGATGATCGAAAAACTGAAGAAGGTATTATAGTTCCAAAGCAGGGACATAAAAAACCAATCATTGGATATACTAATTACAGGAATGTAGGAGGTGAATGTCATGGTTGGTTTTTTGATTGCGTTGTTGTCCGGTGCATTGATGAGTATTCAGGGGGTGTTCAATACACAGGTTACGAAAGTAACAGGCATGTGGGTCAGTAATGCATGGGTACAGTTCAGTGCTTTTGTATTGTGCCTGTTCATCTGGATGTTGACAGGAAGAGACAGTGTTTCAGCACTTTGGAAAGTGGAACCACGCTATATGCTGCTGGGAGGTGTGATAGGAGCAGGGATCACATGGACAGTGATAAAAAGCATGGAGCAGCTTGGGCCTGCGAAGGCAGCACTTCTGATCGTGATCTCACAGTTGATCGTAGCGTATCTGATAGAACTTCTTGGACTCTTTGGTGTGGAAAAAGAACCGCTGGAATGGAGAAAGGTGATCGGAATGGGGATTGCCCTGATTGGTGTTGCATTTTTTCAGTGGAAATAGTACAATAAATCTACCTAGGCATAAGCGGGATATTTGCAGTTACGACAGACTGCAAAGGAGAATTATGCATGAGTATGATCAGGCGATTGATACAGTATCTATTGTTTTTTTCAATCTTGATCTGGGTATCAGGGTGTTCATCAGATATCCCGGATCAGAAGGAAGAACTGACAGTAATTGAGGAAGAAGTAAAGCAGGAGGAAAGGCCGGAAGAGGAACGAGAGGACCAACAGGAGATGATATGCGTTCATGTGTGCGGAGAGGTATGTAATCCGGGAGTTTATGAGCTGGAAGCCGGCAGCCGGTTGTATGAGGCGATTGAAGCTGCCGGAGGAATGACGGAAAAGGCGGCGAAAGATTATCTGAATCAGGCAGAAAAGGCGGAAGACGGACAGCAGATATACGTACCTTCTGACGAGGAAGTGTCATGGTCGGATGAGCAGAGCGCTTCCGGGGATGATCTGGATGATGGAAAAGTCAATCTGAATACTGCCTCGAAGGAGCAGTTAATGACATTGAGCGGTATCGGGGAGGCGAAAGCATCTGCTATCATCAGTTACCGTGAAGCACATGGCGGCTTTCAGAATATTGAAGAACTGATGCAGGTAGAAGGTATCAAGGAGGGTGTGTTTCAAAAAGTAAAGGACCAGATCAAAGTATAGTAATAAGGGAGTAATAAAATGGGTAGACGAGTACTGGTTGTAGATGATGAAAAACTGATTGTGAAAGGAATAAGGTTCAGCCTTGAACAGGATGGAATGGAAGTGGATTGTGCTTATGACGGTGAAGAGGCACTGAAGCTTGCGAAAGAGAATGCATATGATATCATTCTTCTTGACATCATGCTTCCGAAGTATGATGGATTTGAGGTGTGTCAGCAGATCCGGGAATATTCGGATGTTCCGATCGTGATGCTTACTGCGAAGGGTGATGATATGGATAAGATACTGGGACTGGAATATGGTGCGGATGATTACATTACGAAACCATTTAATATTCTGGAAGTAAAAGCAAGGATCAAAGCGATCATCCGAAGAACCAGTAAGCGTGATAAGGATCAGAGCAGTGATAAGGTCATCAAAAAAGGCGATATGCAGATTGACTGTGAGAGTCGTCGTGTTGTGATCGGAGACAGAGAGATTAATCTGACGGCAAAGGAATTTGATCTTCTGGAGCTCCTTGCCATGAATCCGAATAAAGTATACAGTCGAGAAAACCTTCTGAATATTGTATGGGGTTATGAATATCCGGGTGATGCAAGAACGGTGGATGTACATATCAGAAGATTGAGAGAAAAGATCGAAGCGAATCCAAGCGATCCGAAATATGTATATACGAAATGGGGCGTTGGTTATTATTTTAGGGGTTAAGACATATTTTAGAAGAAATATATTCAAGAGCCTGCGTTTTCGGATAATCCTGCTGGTGATACTGGCAGGAATTATTCCGATGCTGATCATGAAAACGCTGCTTCTTGGAAGTTATGGAAAACGTGCAGTAGAGGTACGAACTGCAGAGATTCAGAATCAATGTACCATTCTATGCAATCAGCTGAGTAATTCCGGTTATTCTACCGGGAGTACGACGGAAGTGATCCGTACGGAGCTTATTCAGCTGTCCAATATCTACAATGGCCGAGTGATGGTCATAGACAAAGATTTCCGTATTGAAGAAGATACATATGACATGGATGTGGGAAAGACGATTGTATCGGAGAATGTTATTCGATGCTTTCAGGGAAAAGGAACCACGGATTATGATAAGAAGAATCATTATATTGAAGTGACGTCTCCGATTCCGGGCACCGAAAGAAATCAGGTGGCAGGTGTTATGCTTGTGAGCGTGTCTACGGATTATATTGAGGGAAATCTGGCAGTTCTGAATAATAAGGGAAATGTGATACTCCTGATTGCTTCTTTGGGTATCCTGCTTGTGGCTTTTCTGTCAGGCCTCAGGATGACAAAGCCGTTTATACGAATTACAAGGTCGATCTCGGCGGCTACAGAAGGATATAATGAAGATTATCTTCATGAAAATACTTATACAGAGACGATGGATATCTCGGATGCATTTAATAAGATGTCAGGAAGAATGAAAGCACTGGATGATTCAAGAAATGAATTTGTATCAAATGTCTCGCATGAATTAAAGACGCCGATCACCTCCATGAAAGTTCTGGCAGACTCTCTTTTGTCCCAGGAAAATGTTCCGGTTGAGCTTTATCAGGAGTTTATGGGAGATATGTCAGAGGAGATTGAAAGAGAGAATAAAATTATTAATGACCTTTTGTCTCTGGTCAAGATGGATAAGACAGCGAATTCCGCCAATACGATGAATATCAAAACGGAAAATATGAATGAGCTGGTGGAACGTATATTAAAGAGGCTGAGACCGATCGCGGCAACCCGGAATATTGAAGTAGTGTATGAGAGTTTTCGTCCGGTGACAGCAGAGGTTGATGAGACGAAGCTCTCTCTTGCAATCTCTAATCTGGTGGAAAATGCGATCAAATATAACAAGGAAAATGGATGGGTTCATGTTTCTCTGAATGCAGATCATAAGAATTGTTATATTGAAGTGGCAGATTCGGGTATTGGAATTCCGGATGAGGCGAAAGAGCATATTTTTGAGAGATTTTACAGAGTGGACAAGTCTCATTCCAGGGAGATCGGCGGAACGGGTCTTGGACTGGCTATCGCAAGGAGTGCAGTGGTAATGCACAGAGGTGCGATTAAAGTGTTCAGTCAGCTGGGAGAAGGCACTACATTTACCATACGGATTCCGCTCACGTATGTCAGATAACCTGGGAGGAATGCAGAATGAGCAAAAAAAGAAGATATCAGATTGTACTGAGTGTTGCTGTATGCATTATTATGGTGACGGGATGTGGAAGAAAAGAGCAGCTGAGTGATTCGGATCAGGGACTGTATTATGCGAATCAGGAGGGTACGGCGCTGGTCAAAGAAGAATATAAGACATCAGGCAGTACAACAGAGGAGAAGATTGAAGATGTCTTGAAAGAGATGCCAAAGAAAACAGATGCCGAAGACTACAGAAGTGTGTTCCCGGAAGGTGTAAAAGTGACCGGATGGGAATATTCAGACGGAAAACTGGAAATATGTTTCAACGGTCAGTATCAGGAGATGACACCTTCACAGGAAGTTTTGCTTCGGGCAGCAGTGGTGCAGAATCTTGGGCAGATACAGGGGGTGAATTATGTATACTTTCTGATAGAAGGCGAACCGCTGAAAGACAGTCAGGGAAGTGATGTGGGATATATGAGAGCAGAAGATTTTATTCAGAATACGGGCTCTACACTTCATTCTTACCAGACTGCAGAACTGAATCTGTATTTTCCGAACAGTCAGGGAGATAAGCTTGTAAAAGAGTCGGTCAGTATCCGCTACAATAGTAATATGTCGAAGGAGAAACTGATCGTAGAGCAGCTGATCAGGGGGCCTTTGGCGGAAGGAGCACAGCTCGCTATTCCTTCGGAAACAAAAGTTATGAGCGTTTCTGTGAAGGATCATATCTGTTATGTCAATCTGGATGAGGGATTCTTGAATAATTCGTATCTGATTAATCCGGAGCTTACGGTGTATTCTATTGTGAATTCTATCGTGGACGGAGGCAGTATCAGTAAGGTTCAGATCTCTGTGAACGGACAGTCTGACATTAATTATATGGGACAGGTGGATCTGAGCAAACCGTTGTCCCGGAATCCGGAACTCGTGGAATAATGACAAGGCGATCTGCCGGATGGGAGAAAAAGATGAAAAACAGACCGCTATTCACGGTATGCCTAATCATTCTGTCTGTGATCGTGCCTGCGGTTGGATGGGGAGGGCAGAGGTTTCTTAAGGAACTTAAGCCTTCTCTGCTTGAAAAATATGTACAGGAGCAGGAGGTGCTGACTGTCAGTGGAACCGTCAGCTACATAGATCAGAAGGATACATATCGTGCAATTTATCTGAAAAACAATTCTGTTGATTCTAAAGACCGATCATTTCGGGAATCAAATATTCTTATTTATACAGACTCCGATATAAAACTGCATATTGGCAATCAGGTTACGGTGCTGGGAGAGGCGGCGTTTTTTGATCATGCAAGAAATCCGGGGAATTTTGATCAGAAGCTTTATTATCAAAGGCAGGATATTCATGGAATGGTATGGGCATCACAGATAAAGCTTGCGGATTCTGATGTCTGGAAGTGCCGGGATATGCTGTATCGGTTCCGGATCGCATGGAAGGAAAGACTTCAGAAGACCATGGGAGAAAAGGAAGGAGGAATCTTAAGTGCCATGCTGCTGGGAGACAGAACCGGTATGGATCAGGATGTGAAAGATCTGTATCAGGCCAATGGGATCGCCCATGTTCTGGCTGTTTCGGGACTTCATCTGTCCTTTGTGGGTCTGGGGATCTACCAATTGCTTCGCAGAATGACCGGGTCTTATCTGGCCGGAGGTGCTGGAGGCATTCTGATTCTGGGTCTGTATATTCTTATGATTGGATGTACCGTTTCTGTGGTGCGCGCGCTGGTTATGTTTCTGCTTCGTGTGGGAGCGGATATTGCGGGAGCACACTATGACAGCCCGACCGCACTTTCCCTTGCAGCTGTTATTGTGTTGTGTTGGAGACCGCTCAGTCTGACAGACGGAGGATTCTGGATGTCGTTTGGTGCGGTTCTTTCCATGATGCTTGCGTCATCTCTGTCTGGGAATATTCCGGCAGGAGGAATATGGGGAAGTATCAGTATACAGATTGTATTGCTTCCGGTTCTTCTGTATTATTTTTATGAGATACCGATGTATTCTGTTCTTCTGAATCTGTATGTGATACCGTTGATGTCTGTGCTTTTGTTCTGTGGAATGCTTGGAAGTCTGGTGAGTATTTTCTGTGCCCCTGTATCGGAAGTGATTCTTGGATTCTGTGGATGGATTCTGAAAATGTATGAAAAAAGCTGTGCATATGTGCTGAAAATCCCAGGTGCAAGGCTTGTACCTGGAAAGCCGGAGATCTGGAAGATCGTGGTGTATTATAGCATACTTGCAATCGTTATATTGATGTTGAGAGGTAAAGCAAAGGGATGGAAAAAATATGTGTATGCATGTGTGTTGTGGGGAGCAGCAGTATGTATCCTGACCTGCAGACCGGAAGAGAGGGGAATGCTTCAGGTAACGATGCTGGATGTGGGACAGGGAGACTGCGTTGTAATGCAGGGGCCGTCCGGGGGAACCTATATGATGGACGGAGGCAGCAGTGATGTGAAACATGTGGGACGTTACCGGATGGAATCCTTTTTAAAATCCAGAGGAATCTATCAGCTGGATTATGTATTTGTGTCACATGGAGACAGTGATCACATCAATGGGATAGAGGAACTGATCGAACGACAGCGTCTGGGAATTAAGATTCATACACTGGTATTCCCGAACCGGAAAACATGGGATGACAGTCTGGAAGCGCTGTACAAGCTTGCGAAAAGTGCTCAGATCCGGGTGGCAGTCATGGAACCGGGTGAGACAATCCGGGAAGGAGAGATGACGCTGACCTGTCTGTTTCCCAAAGCGGAAGAACCGCAGGAAAAGGGAAATGCGTCATCTCTGGTACTGAGTCTGCAGTATGACATGTTCGATATGCTGCTTACCGGAGATCTGGAAGGGGAGGGAGAGGCATGTCTGACGCAGATTCTGAAAGAGCAATACAGAGATACCCGGTGGGATGTTCTGAAGGTGGCGCATCACGGTTCCGGAAATTCGTCGGGAGAGGAATTTCTGGAACAGGTACAGCCTGCGTATGCGCTGATATCGGCCGGAAGAAATAATCGTTATGGGCATCCGCATCAGGAGACACTGGAACGTCTGAGAAGATCCGGATGTCAGATACGCTCTACAAAGGATTCTGCGGCACTGGGCATCCGGGTAAAGAAAAATATCATGATGGTTGAATTCAGATGAAAAATTCAGTATACTTTTAGGAAGAGGCATTTTTGAAAGAAGAGAGGAAAATGGATTATGACATACGAAGAAGTGTTACAGAATGCAAAAACATGTATGGGCCCGCATTGTAAGGCATGTCCTGTCTGCAATGGAAAGGCCTGTGGCAGCAAGATGCCGGGACCTGGAGCAAAGGGAAGTGGAACCGTAGCGATCCGCAATTATGATAAATGGCAGGAATTGTGTGTGAATATGGATACAATCTGTGAGAACAAGACAGTAGATACTTCACTGGAACTGTTCGGAGAAACGTTTCGCTATCCGATCTTTGCAGCTCCGATCGGGGCGATGAAGCTTCATTACGGAGACAAGTATGACGATCTGGAATACAATGATATTCTGGTATCTGCCTGTGCAGATGCAGGAATTGCAGCATTTACCGGTGATGGAACCAATCCGGCGGTGATGGTTGCTGCAACAAAGGCGATCCGGCAGAAAAACGGAAAAGGGATCCCGACGGTAAAGCCCTGGGATATTGATACATTGAAAGAAAAGCTTGCGATGATCAAGGAATGCGGATCGTTTGCTGTCGCAATGGATATTGATGCTGCGGGACTTCCGTTCCTTCAGAATCTGACCCCGCCGGCAGGAAGTAAGACGGTAGAAGAGCTGCGTGAGATCATAGAGGCAGCAGGTGTTCCGTTTATTATCAAGGGTGTAATGACGGTCAAAGGCGCACTAAAGGCGAAAGAAGCAGGAGCATCTGCCATTGTGGTATCGAACCACGGAGGAAGAGTCCTGGATCAGTGCCCTGCAACGGCAGAAGTGCTTGGAGAGATCGTGGATGCTGTCGGTGGAGATATGAAGATTCTGGTTGACGGAGGGATTCGTTCTGGTGTGGATATCTTTAAGGCACTTGCTCTTGGTGCAGATGCAGTATTGATCGGACGTCCGTATGTAACCGCAGTATATGGAGGGGCAGCTGAAGGTGTGGAAGCCTATACTTCAAAACTTGCGGCAGAGTTAAAAGATACGATGGCAATGTGTGGTGCTCATTCCCTGAACGAGATTTCAAGAGATATGGTTAGATAGTGAATGAAAAGCTTAAATGAGGATATAAAGTCAGGAGTATTCAGACAGACTTATCTTTTATATGGAGAAGAGGCCTATCTGAAAAAACAGTATAAGGACAAGCTGACGAAGGCGATCCTTCCGGAGGGAGATACCGTTAATTATGCTTATTATGAGGGCAAGGGAATCCAGCCCGGGGAATTGATCGATCTTGCAGAAACCATGCCGTTTTTTGCAGAGCGTCGTCTCATTGTTGTGGAGAATTCCGGTTTTTTCAAAAATGCATCGCCGGAATTGGCAGACTATATCAGGACGATGCCGGAAACAGCGTGTTTTCTCTTCGTTGAAAATGAGGTAGACAAGCGTGGAAAACTCTATAAGGCAGTCAAGGAAAAGGGCCGGATCGCAGAGATGGGCCGTCAGGATGAAAAAACGCTTTTGTACTGGATTGCCGGTAATGTAAAAAAAGAAGAACGTCAGATTAAGGAATCTACTGCAAGATATCTGATCTCTTTGGTCGGAACGGATATGGAAAATCTGGAAAAAGAGATGGAAAAGCTTTTTTCTTATACGCTGGGAAAAAGTGAGATCACGATTCAGGATATTGATGATATCTGCACAAGCCAGGTTACGAATCAGATCTTTGCCATGGTGGAGGCGGTAGCGGCGAAGCAGCAGAAGAAAGCTCTGGATTATTATTATGATCTGCTGGCGCTGAAGGAACCACCTATGCGGATATTGTATCTGCTTTCACGTCAGTTTAAATTATTAATGGAAGTTCGGAATCTGGCCGGAAAAGGTTTTGACAAATCCCAGATTGCGAAGACGGTGGGGCTTCATCCGTTTGTGGTGGGCAAGTATATGCAGCAATGTCGTGATTTTTCAGAGACAGAGTTAAGGTCAATCCTGGAAGATGCAGCAGATACGGAAGAGATGGTTAAGACAGGAAGATTAAATGATATGATGAGTGTGGAACTCTTTATTGTAAAATACAGTGTCTGAACCGTTGTCAAAAAGAATCTGCCGTGATAAGATAAGGATTACTGTAAAAACAAAATGTGAAATAAATGTAAGGAGAACGAGATAAGTGTCAATAATAGATCAGAGTAAAATTCGTAATTTTTGTATTATTGCCCATATTGATCATGGAAAATCCACTCTGGCAGACCGTATCATCGAGATGACAGGTCTTCTTACCAGCCGTGAGATGCAGTCGCAGGTTCTTGATAATATGGATCTTGAGAGAGAACGGGGGATCACGATCAAAGCACAGGCGGTTCGTACTGTCTATAAAGCGAGAAACGGAGAAGAGTATATATTTAATCTGATTGATACTCCGGGACATGTGGACTTTAATTATGAGGTATCAAGAAGCCTTGCAGCCTGTGACGGAGCGATCCTTGTGGTCGATGCTGCACAGGGAGTTGAGGCACAGACACTGGGCAATGTATATCTGGCACTGGATCATGATCTGGATGTCATGCCGGTGATTAATAAGATTGATCTTCCGAGTGCGGAACCGGATCGTGTCATTGAAGAGATTGAAGATGTGATTGGAATCGAAGCAACAGATGCACCGCTGATATCTGCAAAAACCGGGCTGAACGTGGAAGAGGTGCTGGAACAGATCGTAGAAAAGATTCCGGCACCGCAGGGGGATCCTCTGGCTCCTTTGCAGGCGCTGATCTTTGATTCCCTGTATGATTCCTATAAGGGAGTCATTGTATTCTGCAGAATTAAGGAAGGAACTGTACGAAAGGGAACGCCGATTCTCATGATGGCGACCGGAGCAAAAGCAGAAGTAGTGGAAGTAGGATACTTTGGAGCAGGTCAGTTCATTCCGTGTGAGGAATTAAGCGCCGGAATGGTTGGGTATATTACGGCAAGTCTGAAGAATGTGAAAGACACCCGTGTCGGAGATACGGTTACCAATGCATCCCGCCCATGTGAGAAGCCGCTTCCGGGTTATAAGAAAGTCAATCCGATGGTGTATTGTGGAATGTATCCGGCAGACGGAGCCAAATATCCGGATCTTCGGGATGCGCTGGAGAAGCTGCAGCTGAATGATGCCTCTCTGCATTTTGAGCCGGAGACATCAATCGCACTTGGATTTGGCTTCCGATGTGGATTCCTTGGTCTTTTGCATCTGGAAATCATACAGGAGCGTCTGGAGAGAGAATATAATCTGGATCTGGTAACGACAGCGCCAAGCGTTATCTATAAAGTGCATAAGACGAACGGGGAGGTTATCGATCTGACAAATCCGTCGAACCTTCCGGATCCTTCTGAGATTGAATATATGGAAGAACCGATCGTAAAAGCGGAGATTATGGTTACTTCAGAATATATCGGGGCGATTATGGATCTTTGTCAGGAAAGAAGAGGAATCTATGATGAGATGGAATATATCGAAGAGACCCGTGCGGTGCTCAGATATCATCTGCCATTGAACGAGATTATCTACGATTTCTTTGACGCGCTGAAGTCAAGATCCAGAGGTTATGCTTCTTTTGATTATGAGCTGGCCGGATATACACGTTCAGAGCTGGTAAAATTGGACATTCTGATCAATAAAGAACAGGTGGACGCATTGTCCTTTATTATCCATGCCGACAATGCATATGAGCGTGGAAGAAAGATGTGCGAAAAGCTGAAAGAGGAGATCCCGAGACAATTGTTTGAGATTCCGATCCAGGCAGCGATCGGAGGCAAGATCATTGCAAGAGAGACTGTGAAGGCCATGCGAAAGGATGTGCTCGCCAAGTGTTACGGCGGTGATATCAGCCGAAAGAGAAAGCTTCTGGAAAAGCAGAAAGAAGGAAAGAAGCGTATGCGCCAGGTTGGTAATGTAGAGATTCCTCAGAAAGCATTTATGAGTGTGTTAAAGCTGGATGATAAGTAATGAAACCGTTAGAGTTATATATTCACATTCCATTTTGTGTGAAAAAATGCAGATATTGTGATTTCCTGTCGGCGCCTGCAGACGCAGGGGAACGACAGGAATATATAGAACAACTTTGTGGGCAGATACGCTCATATGATAAACTGGCAGAGGATTATCATATTACCAGTATTTTTCTTGGAGGAGGGACACCTTCCATCCTGGAGGCCGGACAGATCAGGGATATTTTTGATGCGGTCAGAGGGACGTTTCCGGTCGACTCTGATGCAGAGATCACGATTGAAGTCAATCCCGGAACTGTGGACAGAATCAAGCTGATCTCCTACAGACGTGCCGGGATCAATCGCCTGAGTATCGGTCTTCAATCTGTGCATGATCAGGAACTCAAAATGCTGGGAAGAATCCATACATTCCGGGAGTTCCAGGAGACATTTACGCTTGCAAGAGAAAAAGGGTTTGACAATATCAATGTGGATCTCATGTCCGGAATTCCGTTTCAGACACTGGACGGCTGGGAGAGTACACTGAGAACGGTGGCAGAACTTGGACCGGAGCATATCTCTGCATATAGCCTGATTATTGAAGAGGGAACCCCTTTCTATGAGAAATACGGCGAGGGAGAGAGGGCAGAAGCAAGGAGAAGAAGAGAACTTCCGGATGAAGATACGGAGCGTATGATGTATCAGTATACAAAGAATATACTCAGGGATTATGGTTACCACAGATATGAGATTTCAAACTATGCAAAAGACGGATATGAATGTCGGCATAATCTTGGATATTGGAACCGTGACGAGTATCTTGGAATCGGAACCGGAGCAGCGTCATTCATGAATAACAGACGCTGGACACAGGGAGAAGATTCGGAGACCTTAAGCATTGAAAACCAGATGGAAGAGTATATGTTTCTGGGACTTCGAAAGATGAAGGGAATCTCTGTCGCCGGATTTTATCAGTCCTTCGGTAAAAGTATACAGGATGTGTATGGAGATGTTCTGCATAAGCTTTTGCAGGAAAAACTGATAGAAAAATCCGGAGACAACATACGCCTGACCGAACGTGGCATTGATATCAGTAATTATGTTATGAGTGAATTTTTATTTTAATCGTTATCTATAACTGGAACAGGATTCCAATGACTGCACCTGCTGCAATCCATACAAGCGGGTGCAGTTTTTTTAATTGTTTGATCTGAAGCAGTAAAAATGCTGCCAGACAGATCAGGGCACTCAGAATATCAATCTGAGAAACGCCGTTCCTGGTGACAACGATCGCAATCTGCAGAAGTTCCCATACTGCATATCCGATTAATGCGGCAACGGTTGGGCGAATTCCGTAGAAAACGGATTTTACCGTCGGATTTTCACTGAAGTTTTCGAGAAAACGGGCAATGATCACGATAATCACCAGTGCAGGTGCTGTTAAGGACAGTGTGGCAACGATTGCACCGGGAATTCCGGCTGCAGAGTATCCGGCATAGGTCGCCATATTGACGCCGACCGGTCCTGGGGTGCTTTCACTGATGGCAATCATGTTGGCAAGTTCGTTCGCGGTAAACCAGTCATATTTGGTCGTAAGATCCATTAAAAAAGGAACCGTCGCCATGCCTCCGCCTATGGAGAACAGACCAATCTTAAAGAATTCAAATGCAAGTGTAAGATAGATCATTTCCTGGTCCTCCCTTCCACAGAGCGTGCGATAACGCCGATGATTCCTGCCAGTACGATAATGAGTGCGGTTGGTACCGGAGTAAAGCAGGCAAGGATGAACGCCGCAACAAAAAGAATTCCTCCCAGAATGTCAATGATTCCTTTTCGTGCCATAGTTACGACTGTGTTCAGCATCAATGCACATACAATGATGCGGATACCGGCAAGCGCATGTTCCACTGCAGGCAGATGAATAAAGTTCTGAAGAATGGATGCAACAAGGCAGATAATTATGATAGAAGGAGATATGACGCCGAGTGTAGCGGCCACTCCACCAAAAAAGCCTGCCTGTTTATATCCGACATAGGTGGCTGTATTGACGGCGATGATGCCGGGGGTACACTGGCCGATTGCGTACATGTCCAGAATCTCTTCTTCGGTACACCAGTGATGGGTTTCCACGACTTCGCGCTGAAGCATGGGAAGCATCGCAAGACCTCCGCCGAAAGTCAGTCCTCCGATTTTGAAAAAGCTGATATAAAGTTGTGCCATTTTTTTAAGTTTCATATTGTTTATTCCTTTTCGTCAAGATTTATAACAAATGTGTCATGATTAATGCGTAGATTTCCTGATTCTTTTTGGTCCAGTTATTGGCAATTGTCTCAGCCTCTGCTTCTGTTGGAGCAGTGAGCGTCAGATCGATCAGAGGAAATCCGTGTTCGAGTACCTGACATCGTACAGAATATTCCCTGTTTGAATTCTTATAATAATCAGATTTGACCGAAACTTCGTTTTTTAATTCATATTGTTTGGCTTTCAGAAAAGCATTGATATCTTCCTGAATAGCGGGTGAGATATCATTTTTAAAAAAATGAATGGTCTCGGCACCTTCTTCGGTAAGGTGGTAGAAGGTACGGCTGTGTGTGGATTCTTCACGGATAAATCCGGAATCGATCAGCTCTGAAATAGCCTGTTGCAGGTTGAAATAAGTGGTGTAGCCTTCGTCCAGAATGAACTCAGATATCTGAGAATTCGTCAGAGGGAAGTCTACTTTATTTAACATATATAAAATGATAAGCTTGTATAACTTGAATGATTGGGTCATAATGAAAACTCCTTTCCCTGCCAGATGTCGTGTGCTTTAAAATAAGCCTGCATGGTATTTAAGACCTGACGTTTATTGGCTGTCCACAGGGGGGCGAGCAAAAGTGATTTTGGCCCGTCACCGGTCAGACGATGGATGACAATATCCGGGCGAAGCTCTTCAAGACATCTGCCGAGCAGTTCAAAATATTCCTCCATCTCAGGAAGTTCAAACGGGTGGGAAAGGTAGGCATCCGCCAGATCCGTTCCCTTTAGTATGTGCAGAAGCTGAAGCTTTACTCCCTGGATATCCTGTGTGTTCAGATAATGCATGGTGTCAAGCATATCTTTGGTGCTTTCGCCCGGAAGACACAGGATAGTATGAACGATTACCTCGATATTGCGGGCACGCAGTTCCTTTACAGCCTGTTCAAAGACTGGAAGATCATATCCTCGTCGGATATAGAGTGCCGTATCAGGATGAATGGTCTGAAGTCCAAGTTCAATCCAGACAGGCTTTATCTGATTCAGTTCACTGAGCAGATCCAGAATCTCTGAATCCAGACAATCCGGTCTGGTTGCAATTGACAGGATGCGGATATCCGGATGAAGAATTGCTTCCGTGAAGATCTGCCTCAGGTATTCTACCGGTGCAAAAGTGTTGGTATAAGCCTGAAAATAAGCGATATAGGAAGTACCCGTCTGCTTCCCTGCTACTCTGGCTTTGCCGTGCTCAATCTGTTCCGTGATAGAAAGAGCCGGTGCCTCTGCAAAATCACCAGAACCGCCGGCACTGCAGAATATGCAGCCCCGGCGTCCCAGAGTACCATCTCGATTGGGGCACGTCATTCCCCCGTTCAATGAGATCTTATATATTTTTTCACCATATGTTTTCTTTAGATAATAGTCCAGAGAATAATATCTTTTCTCGTCCCAGCGAACGGTCATATCAGATCAGTTCCTTTACCGCACGGCTTACGACATCTGATACACGAGGATCAAATGCTTCCGGCAGAATGTTATTTTCGTTCAATTCATCATCAGAAACCAGTCCGGCGATGGCTTTTGCGGTTGCAAGCTTCATCTCTTCTGTGATGGAAGAAGCACGTCCTTCCAGTGCACCTCTGAAGATACCGGGGAAGGCAACCACGTTATTTACCTGATTCGGAAAATCAGAACGTCCGGTACCGACTACTTTTGCGCCTGCAGCTTTCGCGAGGTCCGGCATGATCTCCGGAACCGGGTTGGCCATTGCAAAGATGATCGCATCTTTGTTCATGGATGCAACCATTTCCTGAGTCACGATATTCGGAGCAGACACACCAACGAAGATATCAGCGCCTTTCAGGGCATCGGCAAGAGTACCTTTCTGATTGTCGAGGTTTGTGACTTCTACCATTCTCTGCTGCATCCAGTTCAGATTCGGAGAATCTTTTCCGATAATTCCGTTGATGTCGCACATGGTGACATGTCTGAATCCATAGGTAAGGAGAAGCTTCGTGATTGCGACACCGGCAGAACCAGCACCGTTAATGACAACCCGGGAATCTTCCTTGTTCTTTCCGGTTACTTTCATGGCATTGATGATGCCGGCGAGAACGACGATTGCCGTACCGTGCTGATCATCATGAAATACCGGGATATCAAGGAGTTCTTTTAATCGTTCTTCAATTTCAAAGCATCTTGGAGCACTGATGTCTTCCAGATTGATGCCGCCAAAGGCAGGTGCGATATTTACCACCGTTTTGATGATTTCTTCTGTATCCTGAGTATCCAGACAGATAGGAACAGCATTGACGCCGCCAAATTCTTTAAACAGAACCGCCTTTCCTTCCATTACCGGCATTGCAGCAAGGGCTCCGATATTACCAAGTCCCAGTACGGCACTTCCATCAGATACGACAGCAATTGTGTTGGATTTTATCGTATAGGTGTATGCCGCTTCTTTGTCTTTGGCAATTACCTTACATGGCTCCGCAACTCCGGGAGTATAGGCAATTGCCAGATCTTCGCGGGAGTTTACATGAGATTTTGCGGTCGTTTCTATCTTTCCCTGCCATTCTTCGTGCATCTTAAGCGCTTTTTCACTATTTGTCATTGGAATACCACCTTTTCATATGTTCTTTCTTATTATAATTATAAATTGCAAACCGTGTATTGACACTGTCGGTGTTTACGGGATAAAAAGCATTTGTACACCGACGCTATAATAATAGCATCACTGCCAGATCAAGTCAATAAAACATAATGATTCAGAAAACCCTTTAAAAATATGAATTTGTGTTGTATAATATCCTATATTAATATTTCCATATCGTCATTTCAGACGAATTTCTCCAGTAATAATACATGATTAATATGAAAATTAATATGAAATATAAAAATATTATTATGAAAGGATAGAATAGAATGAGAGAAAAATATGAATCATTACCTTTGGCAACATTAAAGGATCTTGCAAAGGCAAGAGGATTAAAGGGAATATCTGCAATGAAAAAAGCAGAGCTGATTGAATGTATGCTTGAGGAAGATGAAAAAGAAAAAAAGGCATCCAGAGAAACCGTAAAGGAAATGTCTGCAAATACAGGAGATAAAGAAGTCCATGATATAGACAAGCTTGACAGTGGTGTAACTGCACATGGAATTCTGGAGGTTATGCCGGATGGATATGGATTTATCAGAAGTGATAACTACCTTCCGGGAGAAAATGACGTATATGTGTCACCTTCCCAGATCCGCAGATTTAACCTGAAAACAGGAGATATTCTGGAGGGAAATACTAGAATTAAGACACAGCAGGAAAAGTTCAGCGCACTTCTATATCTGACCAAAATTAATGAAATGGATCCGATGAGGGCAATGCGGAGAGGAAATTTTGAAGATATGACTCCAATCTTTCCGGATGAAAGGCTTCGCCTTGAGTGCGGTAAGACCAGTACGGCAATGCGGATCGTGGATCTGCTGTCTCCGATCGGAAAAGGACAAAGAGGTATGATCGTATCCCCTCCGAAAGCAGGAAAGACGACACTCTTAAAACAGGTGGCATTGTCTGTTCAGAAAAATAATCCTGAGATTCATCTGCTGATTCTCCTGATTGATGAACGTCCGGAAGAAGTAACAGATATCAAAGAGTCTATTGCGGGGAAAAATGTGGAAGTTATCTATTCTACGTTTGATGAGCTTCCGGAGCATCATAAACGAGTATCTGAGATGGTGATCGAACGTGCAAAACGACTGGTGGAACATAAAAAGGATGTTATGATCCTTCTTGACAGTATCACAAGACTGGCAAGAGCATATAACCTGACTGTACCGCCATCAGGAAGAACGCTGTCAGGAGGTCTCGATCCGGCTGCACTTCACATGCCGAAACGATTCTTTGGAGCCGCAAGAAATATGCGTGAAGGCGGAAGCCTTACCATCCTTGCGACGGCACTGGTAGATACCGGAAGTAAAATGGACGATGTTGTATATGAAGAGTTTAAGGGTACCGGTAATATGGAACTGGTACTGGATCGTAAGCTATCAGAAAAAAGGGTATTTCCGGCAATTGATATTCCGAAGTCCGGGACGAGAAGGGAAGATCTTCTGCTTACCAGAGAAGAGCAGGAGGCAGTGGACAGCATGCGCCGTGCTTTGAACGGGCTGCGTCCGGAAGAAGCGGTAGATAATATTCTGAACATGTTTACCAGAACGCATAATAATGCAGAACTGATACAAATGGTAAAAAAGACAAAATTAATCTAGACAAAGGCAATTATATGTGCTACAATAACAAAGCTGTTTAATTTAATGAACATTATTGCACATATGATGCATGTGACAAAATAAAGAAGAGGTGAAAATCATGAAAGAAGGAATACATCCAAAATATTATCAGGCAACTGTAACTTGTAACTGTGGTAATACATTCGTAACAGGATCTACAAACGAAGAAATCCACGTAGAAATCTGTTCTAAATGTCATCCATTCTATACAGGACAGCAGAAAGCAACTCAGGCTCGTGGCCGTGTTGATAAGTTCAATAAGAAATACGGAATGGGAAAATAAGTTAGCAAGTAATGGGTTGAGGTTGTTTAATCTCAACCTTTTTTGCACTTTGGGATAAAAAGGAGTAATACATGAAATCATCTAATATTGGCGGTCAGGCCGTTCTGGAAGGAATCATGATGAAGCATAAGGATGATTATGCAGTCGCAGTACGTAAGCCGGACGGCGGGATCGCAGTTCAGAAGGAAACTTATCACAGCATCACCGGAAAGTGGAAAAAGCTCACAACGATACCGTTTATCAGAGGAGTGTTTAATTTTATCGATTCTATGGTGCTTGGAATTAAGACAATGATGTTTTCTGCGAGCTTTTATGAAGAAGAGGAAGAAGAAAAAGCGTTGACAGACGAAGAGACCAGAAAGAAAGAGAAGCAGGAAAGCGTTATGATGGGAGCAACTGTGGCAGTTTCTTTTGTAATTGCAATTGCGATCTTTATGGTGCTTCCGTACTTTCTGTCATCACTTTTAAAACCACTGATCGATTCTTATGCTGTGCGAACAGTGATAGAGGGATTCGTAAGAATTGGCATTTTTATTCTGTATGTGCTTCTGATTTCCAGAATGGAAGATATTCAGAGGACATTCATGTACCATGGAGCAGAGCATAAATGTATCAACTGCATTGAACACGGTCTTCCGCTTACGGTGGAAAATGTAAGAAAGAGTTCCAGACAGCACAAGAGATGTGGAACGAGCTTTTTGTTCTTTGTACTGGCAATCAGCATTCTTCTTCTCCTGGTGGTACGTGTAGAGTCACCGGTTATGAGAGTGTTTGTCAGGATTGCACTGCTTCCGGTAATTGCAGGGATATCGTATGAAATCCTGAGACTTGCCGGACGAAGCGAGAATCCGCTGATCAATCTGTTAAGCAAACCGGGACTGGCAATTCAGAAGATGACGACAAAAGAGCCGGATGATGGAATGATAGAGGTGGCAATTGAGGCGGTAGAGGCAGTGTTTGATTGGAGAGCGTATGAGGAAGAAAACTTTCACACTTCAGCAGATATATAAAGAAGGAATCGAAAGGCTTCGGGAAGCAGGGATAAAAGAGGCAGAACTGGATGCATGGTATCTGTTGGAGTATACTACAGGCATTACAAAAGCTTCTTATTACGGAGAGCCTGCAAAAGAAGTGGATGAAGAGAAAGCGCTGGAATATCTGGAAAAGATTCGGATTCGGAGCACCAGAGTTCCTCTGCAGCACATCACCGGTGAACAGGAATTTATGGGGTATCCGTTTCTGGTCAACGATCACGTCCTGATCCCGAGACAGGATACGGAGACTCTGGTAGAAGAAGCGCTGAAAATATCTTATACGGGAATGAAGATGCTGGACATGTGTACCGGTTCGGGATGCATTCTTTTCAGTATGCTGAAGATGAAGCCGGGAATTGAGGGAACCGGCTGTGATATCTCTGAAGAAGCGCTGAAGGTCGCGGAAGCGAACCGGAAACGACTGGAAGTAAATGCAAAATTAATACAGAGTGATCTGTTTGAGCATATTGAAGGTACTTATGATATGATCGTGTCGAATCCGCCATATATCAGAACGGCTGTGATTGCAGAACTTCAGGATGAAGTGAGACTGCATGATCCATGGATCGCACTGGACGGAAAAGAAGACGGGCTCTTCTTTTACAGAAAAATTGTGTGTGAAAGCGGGCAATATCTCAGAAAAGGCGGTGCTTTACTGTTTGAAATCGGTCATGACCAGGGAGAGGCGGTTTCAGAGCTTATGAAGGCTGAAGGATATTCTGACGTGAGGGTAAAAAAGGATCTGGCAGGACTTGACCGAGTAGTAATCGGCATGTACAATAAAGAATAATGGTGTTTTAAGCTGGTTAAGAGAAAAAGGATAGAAGATAGATACGAGGAGGAAAAATTATGTTTGATAAATTAGAAGATCTGCTCATTCGCCTGGAAGAAATCTTAAGCGAACTTCAGGAACCGGATGTTGCAAATGATCCGAACAGATTCCGGAAATTGATGAAGGAGCAGAATGAGCTGACTCCGATTGTGGAGGCATACAAGGAATACAAGGCATGCAAACAGGCAATCGAGGACAGTCTGGAGATGCTGAATGAAGAGACGGATGAAGAGATGCGTGAGCTCGCAAAAGAAGAGCTGAATGATGCAAAGAAGAGAGTTGAGGAACTGGAACAGGAACTGAAGATTCTTCTTCTTCCGAAGGATCCGAATGATGATAAGAATGTTATCGTGGAGATCCGCGCCGGTGCAGGCGGAGATGAAGCAGCATTATTTGCAGCAGAGATCTATCGTATGTATCTGCATTATGCGGAGAGCCAGAGGTGGAAGGTTGAACTGGTGGAATGCGAAGAAATCGGTATCGGCGGTATGAAAAACGTGACATTTATGATAAACGGAAAGGGAGCATATTCTGTAATGAAATATGAGTCCGGTGTACATCGTGTACAGAGAGTTCCGGAGACAGAATCCGGCGGACGAATTCATACTTCAACCATTACAGTTGCAGTAATGCCGGAAGCCGAAGATGTAGATATTCAGATCGACGAAAAAGATATTCGTATCGATGTAATGCGTGCATCGGGTAATGGCGGACAGTGCGTCAATACGACAGACTCTGCGGTTCGTCTGACTCACTATCCGACGGGAATTGTAATTTACAGCCAGACAGAAAAGTCACAGCTGCAGAATAAAGATAAGGCATTCGCACTTTTACGTGCAAAATTGTATGACATGGAGTGTCAGAAACGGCATGATGCGGAAGCTGAGGCAAGAAAGAGCCAGATCGGAACAGGAGACCGTTCTGAGAAAATCCGTACTTACAACTTCCCGCAGGGTCGTGTCACAGATCATCGAATCGGCCTTACATTATACAAACTTGACAAAATCATGAATGGTGACATTCAGGAAATCATCGACGCATGCATCGCAGCTGACCAGGCTGCAAAACTTGCAAACATGAACGAATAACACGAACGCGCCAGATATGAAAAAAAGGACGACGCAAATGTATTTGTGTGCGTCCTTTTTTCATATCTGGCATGTGAGTGAAACGAACATTGAGGAGAAACGAGGGGAGTATAATGAAAGAAAAACTGAAAAAATTATTTGCATATTACAAACCATATCGCTTCCTGTTTTACAGCGATATGCTATTTGCCGTTCTGGGTGCTGTGATTACCTTGATCATTCCCCTGATCGTTCGCTATATCACGAATGAGGTGGTGTATTTTGAAGCCGGGGATGCTGTAAAGATGATCACAGAACTGGGAATCGTTATGATTCTTCTGGTCTTTCTGGAGATTTTCTGTAATTTTTACATCGGATATTTCGGGCATATCATGGGAGCAAAGATGGAAGCAGATATGCGAAAGGATATTTTCGGACATTATCAGAAGCTGACGTTTGCTTTTTATGACAATCAGAAGGTCGGACATCTGCTGTCCAGGATCACAAGTGACCTGTTTGATATCAGTGAGCTTCTGCACCACGGACCAGAGGATCTGGTGATCTCTGTAATCAAGATCATCGGTTCTTTTTCGATTCTTCTGATGGTGAATGGAAAACTTGCACTGATTGCGTTTGCATTTATCCCGGTGATGCTTCTGTTTGCTTTTTATTATAATCGGAAGATGAAGGCTGCATTTAAGAAAAACAGAGAGAAGATCGCGGATATCAACAGCCAGATCGAAGACAGTCTTGCGGGGATCCGGGTGGTAAAGTCTTTTGCAAATGAAAAAGTAGAAATGAAAAAGTTCAATGTGGGAAACAATAATTTTGTGGAAGCGAAGAAGCTGAGCTACCGGTATATGGGAATCTATAATTCCGGGCTGGGTGCGATGACCACATTGATTACGGTAGTGGTTCTTCTGGCAGGAGTAGGAATGATGTTAAATGGAACCGTTGCACTTGCGGATCTGCTGACATTTTTCCTGTATATTAATAATTTTACGGATCCGGTGAAAAAGCTGGTCAGTTTTACGGAGCAGTTTCAGAATGGATATTCCGGGTTTGAGCGGTTTCTGGAAATATTGTCGATTGCTCCGGATATTGCGGATAAGCCGGATGCAGAGGCAATGCCCAAAGTACGCGGAGAAATCGAATTTAAAGATGTCTCTTTTGGATACGAAGAGCAGTCTGAAAGAGTATTAAGACATGTGAATCTGAAAGTAAAGGCGGGCGATTATGTAGCGCTGGTGGGATCTTCCGGTGTTGGAAAGACCACACTGTGCAGTCTGATTCCGAGGTTTTATGAGGTGTCAGATGGAGCGATTTTCATAGATGGGAAAGATATCCGGGATATCAGGCTGAATGATCTGCGCAATCATATCGGAATCGTGCAGCAGGACGTATATCTATTTGCCGGAACAATTATGGATAACATCAGGTACGGAAGGCCGGAGGCGACGGACGAAGAAGTGATCCGGGCGGCAAGAAATGCCAATGCACATGATTTTATCATGAGCTTCCCGGACGGATATGATACGGATATCGGACAGCGTGGAGTAAAACTTTCCGGTGGGCAGAAACAGAGGCTGTCGATTGCAAGAGTATTTCTTAAGAATCCGCCGATTCTGATTTTTGATGAGGCGACCTCAGCTCTGGATAACGAAAGTGAGCAGGTTGTTCAGAAGTCACTGGAGCATCTGGCGAAGAACCGTACAACATTTGTGATCGCTCACAGATTGACCACCATTCAGAACGCACAGCGAATTCTGGTGTTAACAGAATCCGGGATCGCCGAGGAGGGAACACATGAGGAATTGCTGGAAAAGAGGGGAATCTATGAGTCACTGTACCATAGAAACTTTGATACAGGCCTGTCCGGGGTTATGTCAAAAGAAGCTATTATAAAGGATGAATAAGGGGGATATGTCGGGAATGAATATAAAAAACAGAATGTCATCGGTAATGCTGATCATTATCATGCTGTGCAGCATGTCTGTAACATCGGTTCTTGCAGAGGATGAGAAGAATGCAGAAGAAGGGGTAACAATATTATTTACGCATGATATGCATTCTCATATGGATCCATACAAGGTATCAGATGAGGATGATCAGACGATTATGATCGGAGGACTGGGAAAGCTGAAGACACTTGCAGATCAGAAGAAGGCAGAGAATCCTGCAACATTTCTTCTGGACGGCGGTGATTTTTCTATGGGAACACTGTACCAGACCATCTATGAAACAGAAGCAGCTGAACTTGCTATGATGGGATATGTCGGCTATGATGCGACAACCTTTGGCAATCACGAATTTGATTATCGGAGTGAAGGAATCAGCAATATGCTGCATGCGGCAGTTCAGACTGCTGTACAGGATCCGCAGATAAAACTTCCGGTTCTTGTCAGCTCGAACATTGACTGGGAAAAGAATACTTCCGAAGACAATTTGCTGGTAAAGCAGGCGATGGATGAGTATGGTGCTTCTTCCTGCGCTGTGATTGAGCATGGAGGAGTACGAGTGGGCGTGTTCGGTGTCCTGGGAGAGGATGCAGATGATTGTGCTCCGGAAAGCGGACTGGAATTTGAAGATATCGTTGAAGCTTCGGAAAAAGCAGTGGATCAGCTTGAGGAAGAAGATGTCGATATGATCGTATGTCTGTCACACAGTGGGACGAATGAGAACAGAAAGAAGTCAGAAGACGAGATTCTTGCAGAGAAGGTTCCTG
This sequence comes from Dorea sp. YH-dor226, assembly GCF_039832105.1. NCBI lineage: Bacteria > Bacillati > Bacillota > Clostridia > Lachnospirales > Lachnospiraceae > Dorea > Dorea sp. YH-dor226. The sequence goes on from NZ_JBDOHS010000017.1 coordinate 53,350, forward strand.
AAATCGATGTGATCATCAGCGGACATACGCATTCCACTTTGGAAGAACCGATTCAGTCCGGAGATACGTATATCGTGTCCGGGGGACCGTATTGTGAGAATCTGGGAGAACTTACCCTGACCGAAAAAGAAAACGGACGCTGGGAAATGAAATCATACAGTCTGAACCGGCTGGATGAAACGATAACGGTCGATGAAAATGTGACAGCAAAGCTTGAACAATATAAAAATAAAGTGAATTCAGAATATCTGTCCGGATTCGGATATACATTTGACCAGGTTCTGGCAGAGAATGAGGTTGAATTTACACAGATGGATGAGTTTGCAGAGACTCTTAAGGAGGATTCTCTCGGGAATCTGATTGCAGATTCATATGTATATGCGGTTCAGAAAGCCGAGGGAGACGATTATGAAAAGGTAGACGTGGCAATTGCACCGTCAGGAACCATCCGTGATACCTTCCAGAAAGGAGAACTGACGGTCTCTGATGCATTTAATGTCTGTTCACTCGGGATCGGTGCAGACCGGATTCCGGGATATCCTCTGGTCAGTGTATATCTGACCGGAAAAGAACTGAAGACAGCAGCAGAGATCGATGTGTCGGTGTCGCCGCTTATGACAGCGGCACAGCTGTATCCGAGCGGACTTACCTGGGAATATAATCCGAACCGGATGATCCTGAATCGCGTGACGGATGTAAAGCTGGTAACAAATGTCCCTTATTCCGAAGAAAAGGAATGGGTTACGATCAAGGATGACCAACTTTATCGTGTGGTGGCAGGTTTATATTCTGCACAGATGCTGGGCTCGGTAGAGGATACTTCGAAAGGAATCCTGAAAATCGTGCCAAAGGATCAGGATGGCAATGCGATCGAAGATTTTGAACAGTACATTATTCATGATCAGGGAGGTGCTGAGGTAAAGGAGTGGTATGCGCTTGCATCCTATCTGGAATCTTTTGAAAAGAATCAGAATGGAATCTCACAGGTACCTTCTTACTATGGCGAATATGAGGGAAGAAAGTGTGAAAATGACAGTAAGAATATCATAGATATTCTGAAAAATCCGAATAAAATTGCGGTGATTCTATACATGATCATCCTTGGAATTGTCGTAATTCTGTGTTGGGATACAATAGATAGGTAACAAATAAAATACAAGGATTCACTTCGATATGATATATTGGAGTTGACGAAAAACCAATGATCTTAACGAAAGGAGAATCCTTGTATGCCAAGTTTAT
>NZ_JBDOHS010000018.1:0-53529 GCF_039832105.1 Dorea sp. YH-dor226
CGCCCCATATCTGATGATTTATGTCAATTCAGAAACCATTCTGAATAATGACCGTTTTTTCTCTCCTTATATGAGGAGAGTTATCCACATCATAGAAAAAAATCATTTAACAATTACCTAATTCCCTTCTGATTATCGATCTCTGCCGTTCACATTCTTTCGGATATATGGCAATTCAAGACAAAAGCAGGTCAGATGACCATCCCATACCAGATACGGTTCCAACCTGCTTTTATTCATGCATATTCAATTCTTTTCTTTACGAATTAAGCCTGGTCATCCTCGCTGAAGAAATCGTCGTCGAAATCATCATCAAAATCATCTTCGAAGTCTTCCAGATAATCCGGTGTAAAGAAACAATATACGGCATAAGCAATACCTGCAACTGCTGCAATCGCACCTACAATAGCGAGAATCCAGAGAACGGTCTTTCCGTGCTTATCCTCTTCCTCTCTTTTGCTCATTAATTCACTCAGCTTTGATGCTGCAATAATATCCTCTACCTTACTCATGCTTCCACATCCTTTCTAATGCTCTCCGGCAATTCAATTATTGGTCTTATTATACCATCAACCCGGTCGGATTACTACAATTTTAATCAAAAAAACTATCCTTTTATTCCACTTTTATATCTTCTGCAGTCTGGCAAATGCTGCAAACATCTTCTTGGTTCCGGGGCCGTCAAAGTCAACCGTCACCTCATAATCTCTGCCGCCTTCCACAACTGCCAGGACCGTTCCTTCCCCAAACTTGATATGGCGCACACGGTCTCCCACGCCGTAGTCCAGTTTTCCTCCCTTCGGTGTTCCAAAACTCTGTGTCGGCTTCACTGCTGTAAATGCTTTTGCACGGAAAGCTTCTCTTGCCTGCACATAAGCTGCCTTTTTCACTTCTTCCTCTTTTTCTTTCTGAAATACAGCACCTGTTGACAGAAGTTCCATCGGAACTTCTTTTAAGAAGCGGGACATCTTGTTATACTGTGTCTCTCCGCGCACCATTCTCCGCCTTGCGCAGGTCATTGTCAGTTCTTTTTCAGCTCTTGTGATTCCCACATAACATAAGCGCCGCTCTTCTTCCAGTTCTTCCGGATCATCTGCCGTGATCGTCATATAACTCGGAAACAGTCCGTCTTCCATACCCGCCAGATACACATGCGGAAATTCGAGTCCCTTTGCACTGTGAAGCGTCATCAGCACCACATAATCCGAATCTTCATCCAGACTGTCAATGTCAGCCACAAGCGCCACTTCCTCCAGGAAACCGCTTAAGGTTGCCGGTTCATTCTGATCCTCACACATCTCCTCATAGGCCGCGATCTTACTTCGAAGCTCATCGATGTTCTCAATCCGGCTCTGTGATTCTTCCGGGTCTCCTTCTCCCAGCAGAGACTCTACATATCCGGTCTCTTCGATGATCTCCTGCATCAGATCCGAGATACTAAGATCCTTTGCATCTGCCTTAAAATGCTCGATCAAAGCCACAAACGACTCAAGTTTTGAGACACCTCTTCCGATATTCGGAATCAGATCTGCCCCTTGCAGAGCTTCATAAAATCCCAGTTCCCTGGAAGCTGCATATTCCTGCACCCGGTTGATACTGGTCAGTCCGATTCCACGCTTCGGAACATTGATAATTCTCCGGACAGCCAGATCATCCTTGCCGTTATCCACCGTTTTCAGATAGGACAGCAGATCCTTGATCTCCCGTCTGGCATAGAAGTTGATTCCTCCTACAATCTTATATGGAATGTTGGCCGTCACAAACTTTTCTTCAAACATACGGGACTGCGCATTGGTGCGATACAAAATAGCATGGTCATGATAAGATCCGTCTCCCTGATCCACATGATCCCGGATATCCTCCGCTATGTACTCCGCCTCATCATACGCCGTGTCAAACTGACGAAACTGTATCTTATCCCCTTCCCCGTTATCGGTCCAGAGTGTCTTATCTTTTCTCCCCCGGTTATTACGGATCACTGCATTGGCAGCGTTCAAAATATTGCCGGTGGATCGGTAGTTCTGTTCCAGTTTGATCACCTTTGCATCTTCAAATTCCTGCTCAAAATTGAGAATATTTTTGATATTGGCTCCCCGGAATTTATAGATCGACTGGTCATCATCACCAACCACACACAGGTTCCGGTATCTGGAAGCCAGCAGCTGAATCAGGCGGAACTGTACCGTATTAGTATCCTGATACTCATCTACCATGATATATCGAAAGCGTTCCTGATAATACTCCAGAACATCCTTCTGTGTCTGGAATAACTGAACCGTTTTCACCAGAAGATCATCAAAGTCCAGAGCATTATTGGCCTTCAGCTGTTTTTCGTATTCTTCATACACTTCTGCGATCTTTCGCCTGCTGTAATCCCCTTCCGCCTGCAGGCGAAACTCCTCCGACGTAATCAGCTCTTCTTTGGCATGAGAAATGGCCGCCATCAGAGCCCGTTCTTTATAGATCTTCGTATCTACCTGAAGAAGCTTACATACATCTTTCATCAATATCTTCTGATCGTCTGTATCATAGATCGTAAAATTCGTATCGTACCCAAGAAGGCCGATATGTCTTCTCAGAATCCTCACACACATGGAGTGAAATGTACTGACCCAGATACTTTCAGAACCATATCCTACCAGACGGTCCACTCGTTCCCTCATCTCTCCGGCAGCCTTGTTGGTAAATGTTATTGCAAGAATGTTCCACGGATTGATGCCTCTTTCTTCGATCAGATACGCGATACGGTGTGTCAGTACACGGGTTTTTCCTGATCCCGCTCCCGCAAGTATCAGAAGCGGTCCTTCCGTATGAAGCACCGCCTCTTTCTGCTGTTCATTTAATGTGTCATATATGCTCAATCTTTTTGTTTCCTTTCTGTATCTATACCTTTTCTATTCCTGTTCCCTGTTCTTTTCTGTCATATAACGGTGTTCCTTTGCAATCTCTTCCTGCAGCTCCAGAGATGTCCAGCTTCTGTTGTTCGGTGTGACCATGGCTTTCAGATCCACCTTCACTCCCTCTTTTCGCATCAGGAACAATGCTTTATCCAGCATTTCCTCCGTTGCCGCATTCATGACGAGCATCTCCGTATCAAATCCAGCGCCTTCATAATCAGCAGACACTTCTTTTTCTTCATCCATTCCAACCAATATTCCAATCGGCTTCAGGTACTCCTTCTTTTCCACATGGCGGACTCTATATCCCAGATATCCAAAGATCATAGTGACCTTTTTCCCTTTTTTGGTGCCCTTCAGGTTATAACATAATACTGTCGATTTCATCTCAGATATCCCCTTTTTTTTCGAATGTCTGTTTCCATTATAGTTGCTTTTCACCTGTCGCGCAATATAGATTTTCGGTTCCTGCAGTGAAAAAAGCAGGACTGTTGCAATATCTATGTATTACAACAGTCCCGCTTTTTTCATGCGCTAATCGCATTTCCTGTATACAGATGGTAGTATCTTCCCTTCTCCTCGATCAGTTGTTCATGTGTTCCCCGTTCAATGATTCTTCCCTGCTCCAAAACCATGATACAGTCAGAATTTCGTACAGTTGACAGGCGGTGCGCAATAACGAATGTGGTTCTTCCGTGCATCAGCTTATCCATACCTTCCTGCACGATACGTTCGGTTCTGGTGTCAATAGAACTTGTCGCTTCATCCAGAATCAGTACCGGAGGATCTGCAATTGCCGCACGCGCAATTGCCAGGAGCTGTCTCTGTCCCTGACTTAAGTTAGCCCCGTCTCCTGTCAGCATCGTATCATATCCATTAGGGAGCCTCCGGATAAATCCGTCCGCATTAGCCAGTTTTGCTGCTGCCTCCACCTCTTCATCGGTGGCATCCAGCTTGCCGAACCGGATATTCTCCTTCACGGTTCCGGTGAACAGATGTGTATCCTGCAGTACAATTCCAAGAGATCGTCTCAGATCTCCCTTCTTGATCTTATTGATATTGATTCCGTCATAACGGATCTTTCCATCCTGAATATCATAAAACCGATTGATCAGATTGGTAATCGTCGTCTTTCCGGCTCCGGTGGAACCAACAAAAGCAATCTTCTGTCCCGGCTCTGCATACAGTTTTACATCATGCAGTACGATCTTATCCGGATCGTATCCAAAGTCAACCCCGTTAAAGACTACATCCCCCTTCACTTCCACATAATCTACGCTTCCATCTGCCTGATGTCTGTGTTTCCACGCCCACCTTCCGGTTCTTTCAGGACACTCTGTCAGTTGCCCGTTCACTTCTTTTGCATTGACCAGAGTCACATACCCCTGATCCTCTTCCACTTCTTCATCCATCAGGCGGAAGATTCTGTCCGCACCGGCCATAGCCATGACGATCGAGTTCAGCTGCATGCTGACCTGATTGATCGGCATGCTGAAGCTCTTATTAAAGGTCAGAAAGCTTGCAAGTCCGCCGAGTGTAAAACCTCCGATATGATTCAGCGCAAGTGCCCCTCCGACAATCGCACACACAACATAGCTGATATTTCCGATCTGTGCATTGATCGGCCCCAGAATATTGGCATAAGTATTCGCTCTGTCCGCACTGATATACAACTGATCATTCAGTTCTTCAAAAGCCTTTTTATTCTCTTCTTCATGGCAGAATACTTTAACTACCTTCTGCCCATTCATCATTTCTTCAATGTATCCATTCACAGCTCCCAGATTCTTCTGCTGCTGCAGGAAATATTTTCCGCTTAATCCCGCCGCTTTTTTCGAACAGAACACCATGATACCCACCATACATAGCGTAACTATGGTCAGTGGAATATTCAGGATTAACATACTGACAAACACACTCACAATTGTAATCACACTGCTGATCAGCTGCGGGATACTCTGACTGATCATCTGCCGGATCGTATCAATATCATTCGTATAGACAGACATGATATCACCATGCGCATGTGTATCAAAGTAGCGGATCGGAAGCTTTTCCATATGGGCGAATAATTCATTTCGCAGATTCCGGAGCGTTCCCTGTGTCACATTTACCATAATCCGATTATATGAATAGGTTGCAAGCACACCGATTGCATAGAACGCTGCCACTTTTACAATTGCATGGGCAAGCGGCGAAAAATCCGGATGATCCGTAAGAAGAAATGGAGTAATATATTCATCGATCAGATTTTTGGTAAACATGGTTCCCTGTACATTGGCTATAACACTGAGAATAATCAGGAGCACAACAGATATACACCGGAATTTATAATACTGAAGTACATACTTCATCAAACGTACAAACAATTTCCCAGGATTTTTCACCTGCGATTTCACACCTCGGGGTGTACGATTCATCGGTCCTGCCATAATTACTCACCTTCCTTCTCATCAAAATCTCCACCGCCCCTGGTCTGTGATTCATAGACCTCACGGTAGATCTCATTGTGTTCCAGTAACTCCTCATGTGTTCCGAATCCATTGATTCTGCCTTCTTCCATTACAATAATGCGGTCTGCATACTGAACACTGGAGATTCTCTGCGCAATGATCAGCTTGGTCGTATCCGGGATCTCTTCCCTGAATGCTTTTCGAATCTTTGCATCCGTCGCCGTATCGACTGCACTGGTACTGTCATCCAGGATCAGGATCTTCGGTTTTTTCAAAAGTGCTCTCGCAATACAGAGTCTCTGCTTCTGTCCTCCGGAGACATTGGTTCCTCCCTGCTCGATATGTGTATCATATCCATCCGGGAACCTCCGGATAAATTCATCTGCACAGGCCAGCCTGCAGGCTCTCATACACTCTTCATCCGTTGCATCCTTATCACCCCAGCGAAGATTATCGAGAATACTTCCTGAGAACAGTACATTGTTCTGCAGGACAACGGACACCTGATTGCGAAGTGCTTCCATATCATATTCTCTGACATCTTTTCCTCCCACCAGGACCGCTCCTTTTGTCACATCATATAACCTGCTGATCAGATTCACCAGACTTGTCTTGGCACTTCCGGTTCCACCGATAATTCCGATCGTCTCACCGGAAGAAATTGACAGATTAACATTCTTCAGCACCGGCTCTTCACTGTCTTTTTGATATGCAAAATCCACATCCCTGAATTCAATACTGCCATCAGCAACTTCCATAACCGGATGTTCCGGATTGGTAAGATCGCAAGTCTCATTCAACACCTCTGAGATTCGACGTACGCTTGCAATACTCATGGTGATCATGACAAATACCATGGACATCATCATCAGACTCATCAGAATATTCATACAATATGTAAGCAGACTCATTAATTCTCCGGTCGTCAGTGTAGAAGCTGTGATCATCTTCGCTCCGATCCAGCTGATCAGAAGGATACAGCTGTACACGGTAAACTGCATCAGTGGTGCATTGTATACGAGATTCGTCTCTGCCTTCACAAAGATGCGATAGATATTCTCACTGGCCTTCTGAAACTTCGTAGTCTCCTGTTCTTCCCTGACATAGGCCTTTACCACACGAATGGCTGACACATTTTCCTGTACCGACGCGTTCAGATCATCATATTTTGGAAATGCCTGCTGAAAATACCTGGATGCATTCCACATAATCGTAAATAAGATGGTTCCCAGTACGATGACTGCAATCAGATAGATCATCGCCAGCCTTCTGTTGATCGTAAATGCCATGAACATGGCACAGATCAGACTTGCCGGCGCTCTGGTAAACATACGCAGGATCATCTGATATGCATTCTGGACATTCGTTACATCTGTCGTCAGACGTGTGACCAGACCTGCTGTACTGAATTTATCAATATTCGAAAATGAAAAGGTCTGGATGTGATTAAACATTGCCTCTCTTAGATTTTTTGCCAGACCTGCCGATGCTTTTGCACCGAACTTTCCTCCCATCGCTCCTGCAAATAATCCAACTGTGGCAGCTACGATCATAATCCCGCCGATCCTGTAAATATGACCAAGATCTCCTGCATTTACTCCATCGTCAATGATAGACGCCATAAGATAGGGAATAATCATCTCCATAATTACTTCCAGAATCATAAACATCGGTGTTACTACAGATGCCCTTTTATACTCTTTCACTTCATTTAAAATCGCTCTAATCATCAGGTTCCTCCTTCCCTTCGCCTTTCCCTGTATATTTCTCAACATTATCTGTAATTTTACGGATCACCTCATAAAATACCCGAAGCTCCTCCTCAGATATCCCATCAGTCAGTTCCTCTTCAATATGATCAATCATTTTTTCGATGGTTTCATGGCTTTCGATACCTTTTTCAGTCAGAAGCACCTTTTTCAGTCTTGCATCCGCTGCGACTGACTCACGCCTTACATATCCCTTTTTCTCCATCAGCTGAATCAGATTAGTCACCGTAGATCTTCTCACAGAGAACATCTTCTCTATATCCTTCTGATATACATCTTTCTCTCTGTTGTGATATAGATATCGTATGATCCATCCATGCATCATTGTAACCTCATCCAGTCCTGCCTCCTTTACACGCATCGTCAGATTTCTGGAAAGCTTACGGTCTAATCTGTGAATATCCGGTCCGATTCTTTTATCTTCCAGTTTCATATCTCATCCTCTTTTCTCATCTTTCATCTATTACTCTTCTCAAATTGTTAGTAATCGAATTGTTAGCTTCCAAACATATTCTATCATGATATTATTGTCTGTCAAGTAACATATGATAAAAACGTTCTCTCAATTACAGATCCAAGAAAAAAATCACTTGTCATATAGTTTTAAAAACTATATAATAGTATCATTGAGGTGATTCTATGACAATTGATACAAAAGACTTACTGAACAGCATATTATCCAGCATCTCCCGAATTGAATATGTGAAACCGAATGATATTCCAAATATAGAACTTTATATGGATCAGGTAACTACTTTTATGGAAAAAGAGCTCAGTTCTACCAAACGTTATGAGGAAGATAAGATTCTGACCAAGACCATGATCAACAATTATGCAAAAAATAATCTTCTTCCGCCTCCGGTAAAGAAAAAGTATTCGAAAGAACATGTTCTGGTCATGATATTTATCTATTATTTTAAGAATTTTCTTTCTATAAAAGATATCGAAACCATGCTGGATCCTATTACTAAAAAGTATTTTGATAACGAAAAGGATTTTTCTATCACATCTATCTATGAAGAGGTGTGTGAACTTGAGAAATCCAGAATTCCTGAATTTCAAAAAGAAATTATCCGTTCCTACAATTCTGCGCACAAATGTTTTGAAGATGCTCCGGAGGAAGAACGTGATGAACTTCAGCTCTTTGCATTTATCTGCAATCTGAGTTTTGATATCTATGTAAAAAAACAGATCGTGGAAAAGCTGCTGGACAGTCAGCTTGCATCCTCTGATACGGATAATAACGGCACAAAGAAAAAGAAATAAGGCGATGCCTTATTTCTTTTTTATTTATATACATATTCTATTGTTCATCTTCACTGTTCTTGTTGATTCGTGCGAATACCATGTCATATCCGTCATTTCCATAATTCAGAGAACGATTTACCCTGCTGATGGTTGCTGTCGAAGCACCGGTCTTCTCTGCAATTTCAAGATAAGTCTTATGCTCTCTTAACATCTTTGCTACTTCGAATCTCTGTGATAATGAGAGCAACTCATTAATTGTACAGATATCCTCAAAAAATGTATAACATTCTTCTTTATTTTCCAGACTAAGTATGGCACTAAAAAGATAATCTACTGCCTCAGTCCTGATTTTTTTACTCATACCACTATCTCCTTTTGTAACAAAATCATTACTGTTACATTTTAACACAGTAAATTTGCAAAGTCTATAGTTTTTTGCCATGTTTTACCGAGGCCTTTAATCTTTCCATGGTTACATTGGCAACCAGTTCTTCCGGAAACTCACATTCTTCCAGGGCTTTGTAACAATACTCATAACCGGCAACATCCACATCTACATGTGCATCACTTCCGAGAACGATCATTGCTCCCTGCGCCTTACATTCCCGAAGCATTTCCTGACAGTTTTCCCATGTGTTTTTTCGAAATCCATCCGGGCGAAGCGAAGAATTATTCACTTCCAGAAGTGTACCTGTTTCTTTTGCCTTTTTCACAAGCAGTTTCATATCCACGGGAAGTCTGCCGTCATCCGGATGGCCAATGATGTCAATATAATCAGCCTCCATTGCATTCAGATAAGCCTTCGTAATCTTTTCTTTTGTCTTTTCCCCGCTATAACAGGGCAGATGAATGCTGGCAATGATTAGATCCAGCTCTCCTGAAAGCCTTGCCGGAAGATCCACCTCTCCCTCTTCGTTCAGAATATTCAGCTCTGCTCCCATCAGAAGTTCTACTCCGTACCGCTGTCTCGGCACGATATGCAGATTCTGAAAATAATACAGATGGCAGCTTCCCGGCATACCAGGCGCATGCTCTGTGATCGCCAGCCCTTTCAGTCCTTTCTCAGCCGCTGTCCGCGCCATCTCACAGATCGTACTGTATGCATGACCGCTGACAAGTGTATGTGTATGTGTGTCAATCTCGATGTTCATATTCTGTCCTTCTTCCTATTCCTGCTCAGTTCTAAACCCACGGAAACATTATACAGTATAAATTCTGCTTTTTCTACACATTTTATTCCTGAACGGAGGTGATAAGATTGAAAAAAAAGAATTCCGACATCATTGAAGACTTTGATTATCTTTCCAACGCAGCTTCTTCCCAAGACTGTACCGGACTGATCCCTGCAAACCCGGTCTCTGATGCAGAACTCGAATCCTATGAAGATCTGTATCATTTTCTGCCACCGCGCGGACACGTTTCCACCGTCCATCCGGGAAACAAATACAGCCAGAAGGCAGATCCTTCAGACCTTTCGCACAAACACCGGTAATCACGATATTTTTCTTGACATCCACCCTTATCATGGATACTCTAAATATGGATTATAATTATTGATATGTATGAGAGGTGGAATCCATGAAAAAAATACTAATGATAGCGACCGGAGGCACCATCGCCTCCAAAGAAGGTTCTCTTGGGCTGACACCGGTTGTAACCGGGGAAGAACTGGCTGCCAGCGTACCGGGAATCAGGAATCTGTGCAGTCTGGAAGTTCTCCAGCTGATGAACATCGACAGTACCAATATGCGGCCAAGGCAATGGCTTCAGATCCGTGACTGTATTATGGAGCACTATGACGCATATGATGGATTTGTCATTCTCCATGGTACAGATACCATGGCATATACAGCTGCCGCACTCTCCTATCTGATTCAGGACAGTATAAAACCCATCGTACTGACAGGTTCTCAAAAGCCGATGGCCAATCCCTATACGGACGCCAAGATCAATCTGTACCAGAGCATTCTCTATGCGTCAGACGATGCATCCTGTAATGTCTGCATTGTATTCAACGGAAAAGCTGTGGCAGGAACCCGCGGCCGCAAGCAGCGCACCCACAGTTTTGATGCATTTGAAAGCATGAATTTTCCGGAACTTGCGGTCATCCGTGACAACCGGATTATCCGATATTACTCAGAGACTCTTCCGGCTCCGGAAGATCTTAAGACCTACAGTCAGCTCAATGACCGTGTCTTTGTATTGAAGCTGACGCCTGAAGTCAAGGCTGATATTTTTGAACTGCTGAGCAGTCACTATGATGCAATCATTCTGGAAACTTTTGGAATCGGCGGCATACCGGAATACGATGATTCATTCGAGAAAGCAATCTTTTCCTGGGTAGATTCCGGAAAGACCATTGCCGTCACTACCCAGGTTCCGGAAGAAGGATGCGACCTTGCAGTCTATCAGGTCGGCAAAAAATACAGCGACCATCCCGGCATCCTGCAGGCAGGCGATATGACAACCGAATCCATCGTTGCAAAGCTCATGTGGGTACTTGGACAGACCGATCAGCAGGATATTATCGAACAGCTTTTCTACAAAGAGATCAATCACGACCGGGTATAGTCTCCCTGTTCCACTGCCTGTTCAGCTTTTTCTTTTTATAAAAATAGTACGGGATCAAAAACAGCGCGGTAGCCGCCCATGCCAGTGGATAACTGATGATGATCGTTGAGATATCCTTATGGATCGGCGTCATAATAAGAATCCACGGCAGACGGACACCAATCACTCCGCCTGTAGTAATCAGCATCGGTACCATGACATCTCCGATTCCTCGAAGTGCACCGGTAAATATCTCTACAAATACATAGATAATATAACTTGGTGTAATGCGAATCAGAATGTATACGCCGATGTTGATTACATTTTCATCCGAAGTAAACATCACAAAAAGAGGTCTTGCAAATATAATCAGAATCAGCAGGATCCCTCCGCATATTCCCAGGCTCATTCCCAATGATACACGTACACTCTTATAGACTCTCTGAAGCTTTCCCGCTCCATAATTCTGTCCGGAAAATGTGGTGACCGCAATTCCAAACGCACCGCTTACCGCCCAGAAGATCAGATCCATCTTTCCAAATGCCGCCCAGGCAGCAGTCGTATCCGTTCCCAGTTCATTCACCGCGGTCTGAATGATAATATTCGTCAGTCCATACATACAGGAAAGCATTCCTCCGGGGAGCCCGATGCGAAGCTCCGACCCAAGGGTCGGGCCGTCCAGACGTATTGCGCGAAGTTCCAGCCGAAGCGCATCATAATCTCTCATCAGAGAACGAGTCACCAGACAGGCACTGACACTCTGCGACAGAACTGTTGCAAGCGCTGCTCCCGCAATTCCCATATGAAGCACAACCACAAGAAGAATATCCAGCAGAATGTTGAGCACACAACAGACGATCAGATAATAAAGTGGTTTTTTCGAATCTCCGATTGCCCGCATAATTCCAGACCCCATATTATAGATCAATGTAAATATGATCCCCAGAAAATAGATTCGAAGATACAGGATCGAATCATTCATGATCTCTGACGGTGTCTTCATCACAGTCAGAAGCCATGGAGTCGCAAACCATCCAAGAAATGCAAGAACAAGACTTACAATTATCGAAAATGCATATGCTGTATGCAGTGCCCTGTGAAGTTTTTCTGTATTATTCGAGCCAAAAAACTGCGAAATTACAACCGTTGCACCGGAAGCAAGACCCGAAAAGATCATCACTACCTGATATGTAAGAACAGCCGATGAACCACCGACACTTGCCAGCGCCTCCTTCCCGATGAATCTTCCGACAATGATTGCATCCGCCGTATTATACAGCTGCTGAAACAAAGTTCCCACAACGATCGGAAAGAAAAAGATCAGCAATTGCTTCCAGATGATTCCTTCCGTGATCGGATTATTCACATTTATATTTTTTTGTTCTTCTTTTTTTGCAGCAGTATTCCCCAACATACCACACACATCCCCCAATCTATAGACATCTTCTTTTTCCATTGTAACATAGGTCTTATTTCTTTTTCATCATATTCCTCGTATCTTTTTCACCATATTTCTTTCCGGGAATATAATATACCGTTAAGTGTAATACAGATCAAAGCTGTCACTCTGGTCTGTACAGAAACATATCAAGGAGGACCTTATGAAAAAGAAAATGCTGTCCATACTTCTGACGACCGCTCTGCTGCTGGGAATACTCACTGCCTGCACTTCCACCGATACAGCAAAAGAAACTTCCGGATCCGGTTCGGAAAAAAAGACTGCCTCTGATTTCTCACAGGAATTAAAAGAGGTGACTTTAAACGAAGTAGCACACTCCATCTTTTATGCCCCGATGTATGTAGCGATTGAAGAAGGGTACTTTGAAGAAGAAGGAATCGAATTAACACTCGTGACCGGCTTTGGTGCAGATAAGACAATGACTGCTGTACTTTCCGGAAGCGCAGATATTGGCTTCATGGGCTCCGAAGCGTCCATCTATACCTACAACGAAGGTGCCCGCGACTATGTCGTCAACTTTGCACAGTTGACACAGCGCGCCGGAAACTTCCTGGTCGCAAGAGAAGAAATGCCTGATTTTACATGGGAAGACCTGAAAGGAAAATATGTACTGGGAGGGCGGAAAGGCGGGATGCCTGAAATGGTATTTGAATATATCTTAAAACAGAATGATATTGATCCTTCCACAGATCTTGAGATTGACCAGAGTATTGATTTTGGCTCAACTGCCGCTGCATTTTCTGAAGGAAAAGCAGATTTTACCGTTGAATTTGAGCCTGGTGCAACCAACCTGGAAAAAGAAGGAAAAGGCTATGTCGTTGCCTCTCTTGGAACTGACAGCGGTTATGTTCCATATACCGCGTTTTCTGCCAAAAAAAGCTATATCGAAAATAATCCTGACATCATCCAGGGATTCACCAATGCAATTCAAAAAGGAATGGATTATGTCCAGACACATACGCCGGAAGAGATCGGAGCCGTCATTGCTCCCCAGTTCAAAGAGACAGATCTTGACACGATCACCACAATCATTACCCGATACTACGATCAGGATACCTGGAAAGAGAATCTGATCTTCCGGGAAGAGAGTTTTGATCTTCTGCAGGATATCCTGGAAGAGGCCGGAGAGCTTACCACACGTGCACCTTATGAAGATCTTGTAACTACAGAATATGCAGAAAAAGCAGCCAGATAATTCTCCAAAGAAGGGATTGTTGCAAAATACCTTTGTATCATTTTGATATTATGCAATTTTCACAAGAAAAGCTGAGGTAAGCGACTCAGCGTCGAAGCGTTCTTGTAAAAATTGCATATAACAGAATGAAAACAAAAGATTTGTAACAATCCCTTTTATGAATCCAACTGCCTGATAATATAATTTTTCACTTCATCTTTCGGTATATCCAGAGCTGTCGCCAGCTCGCCATACAGAAAACGTTCTGCCATACTCAGATATTTTTCATCAATATTAATTGACTTTTTCCCTGATGACAGTCTCTTTAGCTTTCGCTGGTATGATGTTTTTATGATTGCGACCCACTCTCTGCATTGATTTTTCATCAACGCCTCCCGGTACAGCTCTTCTCTTTTTTTCTCATTTTCAACCCACAAGGTATCAATACCGGGCATTTCATCGATCAGCTTCCGGGCTTCTTCACCTGTCAGCACTGCCCGAACCTGCCGTCTCACATTGTCTACCGGTGTATATAATGTTCCTCCCACATCATACAACGGTCGTAAAGTATAATACTCTTTTCCCTTATCTGAACAGCTCATATTAAGCGGTCCAATATTCATTACCTCACAGACACCTTCTTTATAATGCGCAACATAATCACCTATCTTGAACATATTTACCTCCTGTCTGTTCCTCGTTTTCCCAGTCAGTCAATCCGATCTCTTTTTTCAGAGATCAGACAACCTAACAACCTACATATTTCATTATATCACGCTGATTTTTTTGATGTAAGGAAAATTTATACCTATATATGAAATTTTTTATACATTTCTTCATGAAACTCTTTTTTTCTGAATATAATCAACCCAGTCAGAAATAAAAGGCTGCATCCCACACAGATAACGGCTGGCGTCCGAAAGGTAATGACCTGAAATGCCAGAAGTACAAAAGGAACCAATATAGAATATACCGATGCCATCACATAATATATCATGTACTCTCTCGGCGAATGTGAATAGATTCTGGATATGATGAGCATGGAGAACTGTATTAATATGCAGATACTCGGGACTGCAAAATCAACAGACCATCCCCTCCATCCGGTCGCCCTGTCCCAGAGGATACAGCCAACCGTGACGATCAAAAGCTGCCAGGTTGCATTTTTCAGAAGATTATAACGCTTCAGATATCCTACCGCCATCGTAATCCACATACTGAGACTTCCCGCTGCCACAAATCTTGACCAGTATCTTCCGGGTGACAGGATCACATTTGCCATAATACTGATGATGACTGCCGCGATACAGCAATAAGAAAATATCTGAAAAAACTTTCGGCCTTCATAATTCGGCCTCACTTTTTCCGGGAATTCCGGTTCAGTCATATGTACAGCAATTCCCAGATCTTCCAGAATCCGGTAGAAATTACGCTGTATGTTAGAACTGTCATAGCGCGAGGTAAAGCCAAACGACAGAACATCCCCGAACGAACATACACACAGTTCCGTGCGATTAGTACTGGTATACACTCCAAACCGTTCAATATACGGAGTATACGCATCAGGCATCTTCACCGCACCCATATTGGAAAGAACTGCTGTCACTTCTTTTTCTGCCATTTTGGCCCCGGCACGGATACACCGGTTTTTCAATTCCAGAGGAGCCCATTTCAGAATCTTATGTTTTTCATAGGCAATCAGCTCATTCATACGTCCAGCCATATTCTCTTTTGACAGATTCTCTTTAAAATATTCTCTGACCGTATTCAATACATCCTCAAATGAGTCCTGTTTTGTACCAAACTGATATCCCGGCTCGATATAACTGAAAAAATTCAGCATAGAATCTGATGGAAAGATTTTTCTCAGATTGACCGGAACCATCAATATGACCGGCCTTTTTTCCTGAATTCTGCTCATTTCTTCATGTATCGCACTGATAAACGCTGCCGTAAGAAGGACGGACACGGATACCCCTTTTTCCCGCGAAACATCAAGAAGTTCTTTTACCGACACATGGCTTTCCTTCACCTGCAGAGGCTCATACTCTCCCCTTCTCTTTCTTATCTGATATGCATGATTTTTCTTTTTCTTTCGTCTCTGGAGATCCGGATTATAATACCTGCTGAAGCTGTCATCTTCCTGATCTTTGACCGTCAGGTACGCATCTGTAAGTTCTGCCTTTTCCAGCCCCTCCTCTTTATGAATCAGATACAGATAATTTTTTACCAGTTCCCGCAGAAACTCTGTTGCACCGGTCCCATCCGTCAATGCGTGAAACACTTCAAAATTAATCCGCTTTTCATAATATGTCACTTCAAAAAGCAGGGTTTTCTTATCACGCACATACAGACAGCTGCACGGCTCCTTATATTCTTCCCGTACGACCGGTCTTAATTCACTTTTCTCCAGATAATGCCAGAACAGCCCTTTGCGCATTACAGACAAAAAAACCGGATACTTCTCAATCGTCTGATTCAGCGCCTCCTGAAGGACTTTTCCATCCACTTTCTCTTTTAGTACGCAATAAAATCGAAAAACACGTGTATCTTTTGGGCTGCTGGCTGCTGAAAACAGCTTTGCCGCATTATCCAGGCTTCGCCAGTACGCCCGTCTCTGTTGAAACAATGTTTTAGTCCTCCCCTAAAAACTGATTGATGATCTGAAAGCTTTCTTTTACATGATAATAACGGATTCCCAATGCAAAATATCCGTGAAGAGCGTCCGGAATCCGATGGATCTCCACATCATTTCCTGCTTCTTTCAGCCTTCTTCCGTATTCCTCCCCTTCGTCTCTGAGTGGATCATATTCTGCGGTCAGAATCAGTGTTCTCGGCTGGTTCCTGTAATCTGTCTCTAACAAAGGCGCAAAATATTTATTTTCTTTATCCCCTTCATCCGAAGCATAGAAATTGAGATAATCCCGCATTTTTCCAGCTGTAAGAAGATAATCACTCCCACACTTCTTTACCGACTCATACGGAGAATTCTCACTGTAATCGTTGTTTAGCGCAGGATAGATCAATATCTGACGCTGTGGGAAAAAATCTCCCTTATCCCTTGCCATCAATGATACCGCCGCCGCCAGATTCCCTCCGGCACTGTCTCCGATCAATGTAATCTTATCCGGATCCATATTCAGGAGAAAATGATTCCTGTAGATTTCTTTTGCCGCAACATAGCAATCATTCAGCCCCGTTGGAAATGGATGCTCCGGAGCCAGCCTGTAACCAACAGACACCACTATATGATTGGTTGCTGCTGCCATTCTCGCACAGATACGTTCATAATTATCTATGCTTTCCGTAACCCATCCGCCTCCGTGAAAGAACAACAGTACCGGAAGCTTTCCGGACACGGCTTCATCCGGGAGATAAAGGCGTACCGGCACCTCATAATCTCCATTGTATATCTTGTAATCGATCGTTTTATGAAAGATCTTCAGTGGGTCAATGGCCTTGAGATTCGCCAGGTGTCTGGATGCTTCCACTTCGATTCCGTCAAAAGAAAGCGCCTTCAATACCTTCCGCATTGATTTATTAATTGCCATATCACTCTCCTGCCATTTACCGAATATATCCTTCTTCATATGCCATTGCTTTGCTGTATGCATAGAGTTCCGCAAACGTTGCCTCCTTATAAGGAGCAACATAGAATATTCCTGCAATGCCGCATGTAATCACACTGAGAAGATCCCAGCCGATAAAGGACAATGACAGTATAAATGTCTCCATCTTCTGGCCGTTCATCATTCTCTTACTGATTGCAAACACTTCTTTATGATCCATTCCCGGATTCTCAGCCAGAATATACGGAACCATCAGATATTCATAATATTTTATGATTCCCGGAACGATCAGAAGGAGCGACCAGAGTATCGTATACAGTTCTCTTAAAAACATGGTTAACACTACATTCCCATAGTTTCCGGATTTAAAACCATCCAGAACTACCCCGACAGATGGTGTTCCTTTCTTATTTAATACAAAGAAACGTTTTCCGCCCATTTCGATTACCGTTCCCACAAAGATGGCAAGCAGGATACCGACTATCGTTCCCGCAATCAGCACGCCACCGGTCAGAAGACCGAAAAACGGCACCTGAAACGAGAGATATTCTCCGGTCATTCCACTTCCTTCACTGTAATAACTGTAATTCTGAGATACTCTTCCTCCTGCATTTCCTGAATTCAGAAGCGTTGTTACGATTGACATAATAAAAGCAACTCCCACACACGGCAGATAATTCCTCTTAAAGGCAATCTTACCATTCATTTTTAAACGTTCTCGTGTCCACATATTCTTTTCCCCCATTCCTGTAATTTACAATCTCTTCTCCTGTTCCTGAATTCTTTCGTTCAGATCATTCAGATAGACCCATCGATCCATCTTTTCTTCCAGAGCCGTTTCTTTCTCTTCCTTTTTCTGAACAAGTTCATTCAGTTTCGCAGAATTTGTCGCGTTTTCGGCAATTTTCTGATCCAGGCATTCAATCTCATCTTCCAGAGCTGCAATCTCGTCATCGATCACTTCAAATTCTTTTTGCTCCTTATATGAAAACTTAAGCTTTGTTGAAGGCTGTTTCCATGCCTTCTTTGCCGCAGAATCCGTTTTTTCTGATTTCCCCTGCGGCTTCTCTGAGATTTCTTCTGGTTTTTCCAGTTCCTTTCGTATCAGATAATCAGAATATCCACCCTCAGACTGACGGATTGTTCCGTTACCTTCAAACGAAAAAATCCGGGTTACGGTTCGATCCAGAAAATATCGGTCATGAGATACGATGATGATGATTCCGTCAAAATGATCCAGATAATCTTCCAGAATCGTCAGCGTCTGAATATCCAGATCATTCGTCGGCTCATCCAGTATCAGCACATTCGGCGCCTCCATCAGAACACGCATCAGATATAATCTTCTTCTTTCTCCTCCCGACAGCTTCTCAATCTTCGACCACTGCATCGCTCCGTCAAACAGGAAACGTTCCAGCATCTGTGAAGCGGTAATTCTGCCCTCGGAAGTTGCAATATACTCTCCCGCTTCTTTCACATAATCGATCGCTTTCATGGATGTATCCATGTATTCATTTTCCTGAGAAAAATATCCGATCCGAATCGTCTGTCCGATCTCAACCCGTCCGGTATCCGGCGGAACAATTCCGTTGATGATCCGAAGAAGTGTTGACTTCCCGCATCCATTCGGTCCGATAATACCAATTCTGTCATCTCGCAAAAATATGTAATTAAAATCCTCAATCAGTTTTTTCTGATCGTAAGATTTGGATATATTCTGAAGCTCAATTGTCTTATTTCCCATTCTGGATGATACAGAATCCAGCACAACTCTTTTTTCTTCCTGAATATCCTTCATCTCCTGCATCGCTCTGATCCGGTCAATATGTGCCTTTTGTTTCGTGCTTCTGGCTCTTGCTCCCCGGCTCAGCCATTCCAGTTCTGTCCGCAGCAGGCTCTTTCTCTTACGTTCCGTTGCCAGTGCGATATTCTGCCGTTCTTCTTTCAGACGTACGAATTCCGAATAATTTCCCGGATAACTGTATAATTTCCCCTGATCCACTTCCAGAATCCTGTTGGAAACACGATCCAGAAAATATCGGTCATGTGTTACCATGAGAATCGCTCCCCGAAACTGAATGAGATACTCCTCCAGCCACTCTGACATCGCATTGTCCAGGTGGTTTGTAGGCTCATCCAGCACCAGAATATCTGCAGGTGTAAGAAGTGCGTTCACAAGAGCAATCCTTTTTTTCTGTCCTCCGGACAGATGCTCCACATGTTCATCATAATCTGTAAAGCCCAGTTGATTCAGCATGGATTTCGCATCTGCTTCGATCGTCCAACGATTCATTTCATCTATATTTCCCTCAACTGCAGCTCTCAGGACCGTTGTACCCTCTTCAAATACAGGAGTCTGCGGAAGATAACAGATCTTTACCTGGCTCCCCATGCTGATCTTTCCGGAATCACAGGGTTCTATACCGGCTGTCACCTTAAGAAGCGTTGATTTTCCCATCCCATTGATTCCGATGACCCCGATTTTTTCATTCTCATTAATGCTGAAATCCACATCATCAAGCAGCACTCTGTCTGTATACGACTTGGTAATATGTTCCATTGTAAGTAAATTCATAATCCATGTTCCTTATCTCTTTGCTTCTGCATTGTTTTCATCGCGGGTGAATATACCCGGATAATAATATTATATTTACTTTTCTCTACACCTGCAATATCAGAATTCTTACTTTATTATGAACACAGCTACCATACCCAGGCATAAAAATGGTCCCAGTGAAAAGATGGTATTTCGACCGGCTCGTTTTACAATCAGCAGATACAGACAATACGCACCTGCACTGAATATTGCCGGAACTACGGAAGCAAGAATTTTTTCCGCTCCCAGAAAGCATCCGCCGGCCGCCATCAGCTTCACATCCCCTCCTCCAAATGCTCCGGGATACAATGTTGTGATCAGAAGCATCGGGAAACTGACACAAACTCCTCCGACAAGTCGTGAAAAAAGTGTAACATTATTCATCACCGGAATTGCCAGTATGGAAAGTATCAGAATTGCAGCAATCCATTCATCATCGATTCTCTGATATCTCAGATCTGTATAGGAAACCCATAACAGGACTGCAATAAATGCTATATGAAACACGATCTCCATATTCTGTCGCAATCCATCCATCATCCTTTCTACTTATGATCACAGGCGGGTGTTCATATATTCTTTTCGTATCTCCTCAGGGACCAGCATGCCACCGGTCGCCCACACGATATGAACGGCATGTTCCATCTGTGCTTCCAGTCCATGCTTCTTCAGATAATCTCTTGTTGCTTCCGCCTTTTCCAACCGGACCGGACCTTCAAATGCAGCACAGGAACTGGGCTCTATAAAGATATCTTCTGTGTTTACCAGTGCTCGCATATATTCATACAGCCACCGGTCATCCAATGTAAATTCTCCGCTCAGTATCGGTTCCATTACTTTCCCGACAAAACCGGATGGACGGCCTACCGCCAGTCCGTCTGCATGCGTCTGTCCCGTCAGGCCAACATCCTGCACGCAGATCCGGCTGTGAAGTCCTGTTGCCATCCCCAACACCATACAGGGTGCCTGCGTCGGCTCAACAAAAAACACGTGAACATTATCACCCCATATCTCCTTCAATCCATAAGTAATTCCTCCCGGGGCCCCACCGACACCACATGGGATATATACGAATAACGGATGCATTTCATCAATCCGGATCTTCTTTTCATCAAGCTGCCGCTTCAGACGTCTTGCGGCTACTGCATACCCCATAAACAGATTTTTGGAATTCTCATCATCCACAAAGTAACTTTTCAGATCCATATCAGATTCTTTTCTTCCATTCTTCACTGCCTCACTATAATCCGAATCATATTCTATCACCGTCACACCGTGCCTTCTGAGCATATCCTTCTTCCATTGTTTTGCATCAGAGGACATGTGCACGATTACCTGATATCCGACGGCTGCACTGGCAATTCCGATACTCAGTCCAAGATTACCGGTAGAACCGACCTGGATCTTATACTGCCGGAAGAATTGCCTGCACTCTTCATCTGCAAGTCTGGAATAATCATCCTGCTGTGTAATAAGTCCCTCCTCCATTGCCAGATCTTCGGTATGCTTCAGAACCTCATAGATTCCACCTCTTGCCTTGACAGATCCTGCAACTGCCAGATGACTGTCCTTTTTTAACAGTAATGTCCCTCTGACTGTTCCTTCGTTCGCCTGATTCAGATACGCCTGCATTCGGGATATCTGCACAAGTTCAGATTCAATCAGCCCCTCTTTTTCCTTTGTTTCCGGGAAACATTTCATAATAAACGGGGCAAAACGATTCAGTCTGGCTTCAGCATCATCAATCTCTTCGCCTGTGACGCCCAGATTATTCATCGCTTCTTTCCATGGCTTTTTCTCCGGGTTCACCCATGTAATTTCTTTTGCATCTGCAATATCCTGTACAATCGAATCATTCATATACTTTTTCTCCATGATCTTCTTCTCCTTCCTCCTGCATTTTCAGAAAAAAGAAGGACTGCCGCAAAATGTAGATACAACTATATTTTGCGACAATCCGCCGTTCATACATACATCTCCTGATATTATTATATTTTACAGGAATATATATTTCAATATAAATAAAATTGCGAGAACATACATCAATACACTGATCTTCTTATCTTTTGCTTTTCCGGTGATCAGATTTAAAACAACATAAGCGATAACGCCCATGGATATACCTTCTGATATACTGTAGAAGAATGGCATTGCAATGATACAGATGTAGCATGGAAGTGCCTCTGCAATATCTCCAAAATCAATGTTGGAAACATTTGTCAGCATATAAAATCCTACAACGATCAGTGCCGGTGCAGTTGCAAATGATGGGATTGCAAGGAATATTGGTGACAGGAACAAAGCCAGTCCGAAAAGAATCGCTGTCGTTATTGCTGTAAGACCGGTTCTTCCTCCTTCTGTTACACCTGACGCACTCTCTACATAAGTAGTAGTTGTCGTAGTTCCAAATACAGCTCCTGCAGTCGTTGCAATGGCATCCGCAAGAAGCGCACCTTTGATATGTGGAAGTCTTCCCTCTTCATCCAGCATGTCTGCCTTAGAAGATACGCCAATCAATGTTCCGATCGTATCGAACATATCAACAAATAAGAAAGCAAAGATAACCACTATAAAATTAAGAGAAAATACTCCTGAAAAATCCAGTTTCGCAAATACAGGAGCAATGCTCGGAATTGCCAGACCGTTGCTGAAGTCCGGAAGCAGACTATAGAATCCAAGTTCCGGATTCGGAACATAGATTCCTGCAAACTGACAGATGATTCCAAGTGCCCATGTAATCAAAATACCCCATAAGATATTACCCTTGATGTTTTTGATTACAAGAATACCTGTGATCACAACACCGATTACAGCCAGTAACACCGTAATTCCCACGTTATTAAACGCAGCTTCCACTCCATTCACAGAATTGTATCCTTCTAACGAGAACAACTCCACCAGTGTTGCACCGCCAATTACAATATTCGCGTTCTGAAGACCGATAAATGCAATGAACAGACCTATTCCCACGCTGACTGCTGCCTTCAGATTCTTCGGGATTGCATTAAAGATTGCTTCACGAACATTGGTCAGAGACAGAATAATAAACACAATACCTTCCACAAACACAGCCGTTAAAGCAACTTCCCACTTATACCCCATTCCGAGAACGACTGTATAAGCAAAATACGCATTCAGACCCATTCCCGGTGCCAGCGCAAACGGGTAATTCGCCAGCAAAGCCATCATCAGTGTACCGACCAATGATGCAAGCGCCGTTGCTGTAAATACTGCTCCCTGATCCATTCCTGCTGCAGCAAGAATACTTGGATTGACGGCCAGTATATAGGCCATTGTCATGAACGTTGTGATTCCGGCAAGAACTTCTGTTTTAACATCTGTACCGTTCTCACTGAGTTTGAAAAACTTTTCTAACATGTGATTTCCTCCTTCATGTCACTCATTATATATTCGATAACAATCTCATTCTAACAAAACAGACCCGTAAAGTAAACGGGTCTGTTTAGAAAATCACTGTATTTCTCTGATCTTTTTCCGAAGTGCAAGTACCTGATTTGGCGCAACAGATAACTCATCGATTCCCATCTGAATAAATTGTTCCGTTAATTCCAGATCTGCTGCAAGATCTCCACATATGCCAATCTTCTTTCCTTCCAAATGAACATTATTGGTAATGATACGAATCATCTTCAAAAGTGCCGGATGATGTGGATCATACCATTTTTCCAGCCTTGCATTTGTGCGGTCCATTCCAAGCGTAAGCTGTGACAGATCATTCGTGCCGATACTGAAAAAATCCACTTCTCTTGCAAGCTCACCACTGATCATAACCGCTGCCGGCGTTTCAATCATAACGCCTACAAATATCTCTTCGTTAAACGGTATCTTTTCATCTTTTAATTCTTTTTTTACTCTCTCCAGTATCCGCTTTGCGCGTACCACCTCGTCAAGTGAAGTGATCATCGGAAACATCAGCAGGACATTGCCGTATGCCGATGCACGAAGAACTGCACGAAGCTGTGTCTTAAATATCTCTTCTTTATCAAGCGACACACGGATTCCACGGTAACCGATCGCCGGATTTGCTTCTACTCCAAGATCCAGACACTCTGCCGTCTTATCTCCTCCGAGATCCGCAGTTCGGATTACAAGCTTTTTGGTTCCCATCGCTTCTGCCGCCAGCTTATATGTCTGAAACTGCTGCTCTTCTGTAGGCAGCTTGTTACCGTTTTCCATATACAGGAATTCACTCCTGAACAGTCCAATGCCTCCGGCATCACAGCGAAGGACATTCTCGATATCTTCCCTTGTTCCGATATTGGCATAGACATCTATTTTCTGTCCGCTCTGCGTAATATTTTCTTTTCCTTTCAGACGTTCCAGGTTGACTACCTGTGTATGGTTTTCATCCTGTCTCTGTTTCATCTTGGTGATCGTTGTATAATCCGGTTCAATATATACTTTTCCATCAAATCCATCAATGATGATCGTCTTGCCTTCATATTCTTTCTTCAGAGACTCTCCTAACCCGATGACCGCCGGAATTCCTTTCGTTCTGGCCAGAACTGCTGTATGTGAATTAATGGTTCCGTAACGTGTCACAAACCCGAGAACCTTTGTCTTATCCAGCTGAACAGCTTCACTTGGATACAGTTCTCCCGCAGCAAGTACAAACGGCTCATCCATCAGCATCCGGTCTTTCCATGCTCTCGACAGGATACGAAGGACTCTGGTCACTACATCCTTGACATCTGCCTCATGCCCCTGCACATAACTTTTATCATTCTTGATCGCATATGTGATATAATTTTCTGCTACATTCTTAAGTGCATATTCTGCATTCAGTTTCTGTTCTACAATAATTGCCGTTACCTGACTGATAAAATCCTGATCCTCCAGTATCATCTGCTGCATCTCAAAAATAGTTGCATTCGCCTCACCGACTTCCTGCGTCGCAGAATCATAGAGATCCTTCAGATCCTGAATTGCTCTCATTCTGGCTTTCTGGAAACGCATCACTTCTTTTTCTACATCTTTTACATAAATACGACGTATCTCTTTTGTATCTCTTTTATAGAAGCTGATCTTTCCGATCGCAATTCCTTCCGATATCTTTTTCCCCGTCAATGTTATCATAATTCATACCCTTTTCTTCATATGGATAATAATACTTTACACTTTTGCCAGGATTTCGTCAAGTAGAATAGATTTTTGTATGAAAATACAAATTTTTATGCAAATGCATTGACTTATTTATCAATATATGCTAATCTCAAAAAGTATAATCTATAGATTAATCTAATAGATTTCACTTTTTAATTAATTTTTATGGAGGTATTAGAATGAGAGGTACAGTAAAATGGTTTAACAACCAAAAAGGATATGGCTTTATCTCTGACGCAGAAGGTCACGATGTATTTGTACACTACTCAGGTCTGAACATGGAAGGGTTTAAAACTCTTGAAGAAGGCCAGGAAGTAGAATACGACGTAACCGAAGGCGCAAAAGGCCCGCAGGCAGTTAATGTAACGAAACTCTAATCAATTGCTAATCTGAGTTTAGATGTACCTTTTATATATATAAAGCATATGCTCTGTTTTTGATTTAGATATCTAAAAGTAATACATGATAAATAGGATTAAAAAAGACCGGGTAACATCTGTTATCTGGTCTTTTTATTTATTCTATGCTTTTCTGGTCACATTCAGCTGCATATTAATTCCAAAAGGATTCAGGACAATCGCTGTTGTTTCTTTGGACAGCAGCTTCGGCACATTCGCTGCCTCCACCGTTCCCACCGTATACTTTTCTTTTTTATTCACATTCTGAAACTTCATAAATTCCTGCATATCTGTAAATACAGGCTGCAATACCTGTCCGTCATCTTTTTTCAGAACCGGCATCTTTTTTTCCGGATTCATTGCTACCAGAAACTTTCCTTCCCTATAATGTGCCATCATCTCTTCTTCCAGCTCTCTGATCTCCGGATTTGGAACATTCATTCCTTTTCCTCTGACCTGCTGCATGAGATAGATGGCAGTCAACAACAGTTCCGGATTCTCAACAACGTTTTCCTTCGGAATTTTTTCAGAAGGTTCAGGTCTGCGGACAAGTTCAGACAGCTGGACTGAAGTCTGACTTTTTGTTCCTCTTCCAACCTTCAGGCAATTCACTCCCATCGGAAACAGACTGGTATAAAACGGCAGGAAAAAACGATTCTCAACCTTTAATATACGAACCGGATTCTTTTCGCTGATCAGTTTTTTTGCCTCTTTTTTTGCATCCTCTTCCGTATAATACAAAAACACTTCATCGTCATATGTCTCTGAATCGCAGGATACATACGGCATCCTTGTACAGTCAGACATTAATACATATAATTCCTTTGCTTTTCTGAGTTTATCCAAAGCTGCTTTTTTTTCTGTGTCCATCCTGTAATCTCCCTCTCTTCCTTCTGGCATTGCACACTAATGAAATTATTATACCTCATACTTTTGATAAAGTACACCATAATTCCATAAAAGAGAGTCTCTTATCGCTGATTCACCCTACTGCTTTTTCCGCTTTCCGCAAACAGCCACTGAGATTACTCCGACTCCTGCAAGACCGATCATCAGGAAGATAACCACTCCCATTCCACCGGTTGAAGGCAGGCTGAATCCTTTATGGTTTTCTACTGCAACTGTAACAATTCCTGCATCTTCATCCAGCTTACTTACATAATCCCCTGTTTTAGTTGTTATATTTTTTCCGTCTATCTTAACGCTTAATGCTCCATTTGCTTTTCCGCCCGTCTCATCTGCGATCAGTTCCACTTTGATCGGATTGGCAAGTAGTGTATATCCTTCCGGAGAAAATATCTCAGTCAGATAATATGTACCTGCATCAAGTGTGCCAAATGAAATATTTCCTTCCTCATCCGATGTTCCACTTTCCACAAGGGACAATCCTTCCGGATCATTTGTCAGCTGAAAGACTGCACCGGAAAGAGCTTTTGTTTCCTCATCATTTGTAAACTTAACAACATGAATCCCAAAGGAGTATACCGTAACATCTGCTCCTTTCGCTGTTGTTGATTCTCCCGATCTGTGATTGTAGTCCAGAAAAACACTGTTCTTATTACCTGTTTTACCCATGACTGCTTCTGCTGTTACTTTGGCATCATAATTTACCGTAACTGCTTCTGTACGATGTGCTCTGATAAACTCCTTGGAAAAGGAAATGCTAAGATCCGCTTCCTCTCCTGTTTTTGGGGAAGCCGTAACAGAGTAAGTACCGGAACTTTCCTGTATCTGTACTCCTCCCACCTCTACCGTAACCGGATGTTCTTTTGACTTCTGAATGTCCAGACCAGCACTCATAATATCACGGATAGTAAATGTTACTTCATTGTTGAAGTATTCATCCGGATAGTCCGGAACCGCTGTTCTCACTACATACTGTACATAATCTCCAAATCCTGCTGTTCCATCTTCTTCTTCAGCAAGGCTCTTTTCAATTCCGACCTGTGCGTTTTTAGGTTCTGCCTCTACATCATAAACCCATTCACGTCCCGGCATGTCTGTTTGCACATAATTATTCGTCGATGGAATTGCGATCAGGAACGGACTTCCCGCAACATACCCTTCCGGTGCCGAAGTCTCCATAACCAGATAATATCCCAGCGGAAGATCTGAGAACAGACAGCTTCCATCTTCTCCTGTTACACCACTTGCTTCCGGCTGTATATCTGCACTGATTGCAGCTGCTTTTAATTCCAGGGCAAGACTTTCGATCTCTACAGAAGAATAATTACCGAGATCATCTGCTGTCACTCCGCTTAAAACATCTGCAAATGCAGCTGCTTTTTCATAGGCAGCATAATCTCCCGGCTGTTCTGCCGGTGTCAGTTCCATCACTCTGTATACGGAAAATCCCGCTCCGGCGAGAGGAATGTCTGCAGAAGGCCCATGCTTTTTTATTGTCAAAGTTCCTGTTGTTCTCCCCGTGATCAGCATGTCATCCTGTCTTTCAATTGCTGCTTTTGCTGTCATATGAGGCATCCACAGTATACTTCCCAGGCAAATCGCTCCTGACAGTGCAAATGCTGTTAATCTTGTTGCTTTTTTGATTGTTTTTTTCATAAAAACCTTCCTTTCTTAATGTAAATATTTATTTATGAAATCTCTTCTATGAGATATTTCATCTTCCGGTCTATGTTTCTTCTGTCTCTGAGCTGCGTCTGTGCCTTACTACAGCTGCCGTAAGCAGGGCAAAAGTACTGATTCCCAGATACATTTCTGTCTCTGATGCATCTGCGGTCTTTACATCCTGCTTTTTTTCATTCGGTACTGCTTTTGGTTCAGCAATCACTTCATACAGAGGACCTTCTATTCCTTCGTCAGTTTCTTCAAAATAAGGGATCGTAACCAGGAATGGATCTACGATTCCATACGAATTCTCGTTCGGAACCATCACCAGATAGATTCCTTCCTCCAGATCTTCAAACACTGCTACACCTTGTGAATCTGTTGTCGTTTCACAATTCTGTAAACGTTCTGTCTGACTTATGGCTTTTTTTGCCGCATCTGCAACCTCTTCTCTGTCCCCGGGATCATTTACTGTCAGCGATTCGGGTTCAAAAACAGGAAGTCCATCTGCTCCGGTTCTTCCTATCCGATAAAGCAGTACCTTCAGATCTGCTCTACAGGAATCTTCATACTCTAAATCCCGAAATTCAATCCGGACACTTCCCTTCGAGGCTTCCGCCGTTATGCAGGAAATCCCCACACATCCAACACAAGCCAGAACAGTCAGAACCGGCTTTTTCCATCTCTTCTTTTTCTTCATACATTTCCTCCTTCTTTTTCTTCCCGGCTTTTTATTCAGCCAATACAGCAGGATCAACATCCAGACCAGTATCAGTACCGTCAGTACGATCCATACCTGTTTTTTCAACTGTTCGACAATATCTTTCAGGTTCCATTTTTCTTTCTCCTGAGGTATCGCTGTTCTCCTTCCGTGAACATATAATCTATGCGTATTAATTCCATAAGGTGTGCAGGTGATCAGCGTTGTGATATCTTCTCCTGACCGAATGTCCAATCCATCTGTATCCTCCGGCAGTACAACTTCTGTCTGATATACTTCATAAGCCAGAGTTTCTCCCAGCACATGCAGGTAAAAAATGTCTCCTGTCTCCATTCTGTCAAGCTTCGAAAACATTTCTTTCAGCGGAAGTCCTCTGTGTGCCAGAATGCAGGTATGTGTACTCTTTCCTCCTGCAGGAACTGATGATCCTTCCAGATGTCCGGCCCCCTTCTGAAGCACCGCTTCCTCTGTTCCGTGATATACCGGAAGGCGGATCTGAAGCTTCGGTATTTCAAGAACTGCCATCTCAGACTCTTTTCCTATATTCAAAATTGCCTGGTACATATCTGATATTTGTTGGGATTTCCAGAAAGCATCTTCAAATCCGGAACTTTCTTCATACAGCCATTCGTTATATTTTTCTGCCTTTTGAAGTTCTTCTGCCCTCCTGTCATCCTGCAGTCTGTCGGCTGCAGTTTCATAAGCGGCAATAACCGTTCCCTGAATCTGCTCATTATAAAGACGTGAAATAAATGGATAATCCATAATTCCGATACAGATAAAAAAACATACAACAACGAACACCGACATTCGTTTACTATCCATGCTTTTTCCTCAATATTTTTTTCATAATCTGGTAATTTCTGCAGAAACTGCAAAAAGATAATTGATATTACAGAATGTAATATCGAGTTGTTGCTATCATAGCATATTCTGTTCAGGAAATCAATCCTGTTTTTAAAGGGACTGTGCAAAAATATTTTTTACAACAGTCCCTTTCTATGGCTTATGATTTATTGCCTGTTATTGATTTGCTCTGTAAGCTTCGTCTGCAGTATATACATCAAAGCCGCTTCCTTTCAGAATGTCGATCACTCTCGCCGGATCATCACTCTTAAGAACTGCTGCCGCATCACTTCCGTTAGCAAATGCATACATATATTCTATGTTCACTTCACCTTCCACAATCTGATGCATTGCCTTACTGAGCGATCCTGTCGCATGAGGAACACGCAGTGCCACTACATCGGTAAGCATTGCCGTAATTCCATCTTCTTTTAATGCTGCACGTCCTTTATGAGGATCGGACACGATCATACGAAGCATTCCATAATCGGAAGTGTCTGCAAGGCTCAGTGCAACGATATTCACATCATTTCTTGCCAGAACTTCCAGCACTTCCTCCAGACGTCCTTCTCTGTTTTCCAGGAAAACTGATAACTGTTGAACTGTATTACTCATACCCATACTATTTCCTCCCTCTTACAAACCACGATTATCAATTACACGTTTTGCTTTTCCTTCGCTTCTCTGAATCGTCTTTGGCTCTACCAGTTTTACTCTCACTGATACACCCAGTGCCTGTTTCAGAACAGCTGCAACTCTGTTTTTCAATTCATCCAGTTTACGGATCTCATCAGAGAAATATTTTTCATCTACTTCTACCATAACAGTAAGAACATCCAGATTATTCTCTCTGTCCACGATCATCATATAGTGTGGTGCGACACCGCCACCCATAGATAACAATGCTGTCTCAACCTGTGTCGGGAATACATTCACACCACGGATAACCTTCATATCATCTGTACGGCCTTTGAATTTCTGAATTCTCGGAAGTGTTCTTCCACATTCACATGGAGAATGATCGATGCTGGTCAGATCCTTTGTTCTGTATCTGAGTAACGGCATACCTTCTTTGGCAAGAGTAGTAAATACCAGTTCTCCGGTCTCTCCGTCTGCACATGCACTCTGATCAGCAGGATTCAGCACTTCCGGATAGAAGTAATCTTCATATACATGAAGTCCTTTATGATGGATACATTCTAACGCAACACCCGGTCCTGTAATCTCACACAATCCATAGATATCAAAGCAGTTTACATTCAGGAGTTCCTCAATCTTCAGACGCATCTCTTCCGTCCATGGCTCTGCTCCATTGATACCTGCTTTTAACTGAAGGCGATCCACAATTCCTGCTTCATTTGCTGCTTCTGCGAGATACAATGCATAAGAAGGCGTACACGCAAATGCGGTTGCCCCAAAGTCTTCCATACACATCAGCTGTCTCTTGGTATTGCCTGCAGACATAGGAATTGCCATAGCTCCAAGTGCTCTTGCTCCCAGATCCAGTCCCATACCACCTGTAAAGAGACCATATCCATAACAGACATGGATTCTGTCAGCCGAAGTAAGACCTGCCATCGTAAGACCTCTTGCCACACATTCTCCCCACACATCAACGTCTTTCTGTGTATAGGATGCAAGCGTCAGTTTACCGGTCGTTCCTGATGTACCCTGTACTCTGGCGATCTTTTCCTGCGGAACTGCCAGAAGACCAAATGGATAATTCTCTCTTAAGTCTTCCTTGGTTGTAAACGGAAGCTTATTGATATCCTCAATTCCCTTGATATCTCCGGGCTCAATTCCCATCGCATCCATCTTGTTCCGATAAAATGCAACATTGTCATATACATTCTTGACCTGTTTCACAAGTCTTTCGCTTTGAAGTGCGCGCATCTCATCTCTGCTCATACACTCGATTTTGGGGTCTCTGATTCTTTCTTTCCAGTTTTCCAGTGTTACTCTTGCCATTTTTTTACTCCTATCCTTCGTTTTATTCTTTCCCCGACCTCCTGCGGAGAACGATCTTTACAGATCCTTTTCCTCAACAATCTTGACATTCGCTTCGCTCAGGATTGTTGTAGCTTTCTCATAATCATCGGTACAAAATACCATAACCGGTGCCTTTTCTTCACGGATGACAAATGAATAGATATAATTGACATTAATCTTTCCGTCTGCCAGAATTGCCAGCATCTGATTCAGATTGCCTTTTTTATCTTCCAGTTCTACTCCCATTACTTCATGAATTCTTACAACAAATCCACGTTCCGTCAGATAGTTTTTAGCCTCATCCGGTTTATCGACTACCAGACGAAGAATTCCAAATTCCGGAGTATCAAAAGTTGCAACTGCACGAATGTTCACATGTGCTTCCGTAAGCCTGGAAGTAACATCCATAAGACTGCCCGGTTTGTTTTCCACAAATACTGATAATTGCCTGATCACTTTTTCTTCCTCCTTATAATTGATATCCTACGTCAAACGCCTTTTTGTTGATCTCGATCGTCTTCGGCGGTACCGTTCTTTCAATCACGTCATACCATTGTTCCTTTGAAAAATCCATATGCTGTGCCGCGATTCCAAGCACGATCAGATTGAACACTCTTGGATTGCCAAGCTTTTTGGATTCTTCCGTTGCATTTACAGTATATACTTTATGATCCTTTTCCAGAGTCTCTATAATATTTTCCGGATATTCTGCAGCACCGATCACAACCGGCATCGGATCGATTCTCCAGTCATTGATGATCAGTACTCCGTCTTTTTTCAGAAAATGAGCATATCGAAGTGCTTCCAGTCTCTCAAAAGCAATAATCACATCTGCCTGTCCTTCTTCTACAATCGGCTCTGCCACATTTTCTCCATAACGGACGAATGTTACAACACTTCCTCCCCGCTGTGCCATACCATGTACTTCGGAAAGCTTAACATCATAACCGCCGGCAATGGCAAGCCCACCCAGGATTCTGCTGGTAAGCAGCGTTCCCTGACCGCCGACTCCAACAATCATTATATTCTTTGTTGCCATTATCTGTCACCTTCCTTTACTAATTCGATCGCATCAAACTTACATAAGTTTGCACACAGTCCACAACCGGTACACATTGTATCATCAATGAAGATCGTTCCATCCGCTTTCTTTGTCATGGCCGGACAGCCCGGTTTCATACACATACCACATTTTTTACATTTATCCGGATGTGCGGTATACAATGGTTTCTTTGCCTTACTTAACAGTACGCAAGGTGTTTTCGTGATGATGACAGACACTTCGTCTCTGGCAACCTCTTCCTTTACGACTTTTTCCAGAGTCTGGATATCAAACGCATTCACTTCAATGACATGCTTCACTCCGATTGCACGACAGAGTTTCGGAATATCAATCGCATAAGTCGGATCTCCCTGAAGCGTCTTTCCTGTTGCTGCATGATCCTGATGACCGGTCATTCCGGTAGTAGAATTATCCAGGATCAATACTGTACCAGTTGCCTGATTGTACATCATATTCATCAGAGAATTCACTCCGGTATGTAAGAATGTAGAATCACCGATCACAGCTACCCAGTTCTTGATATAATCTTTTCCTTTTGCCTTTTCCATTCCATGCAGACTGGAAATACTTGCTCCCATGCAGATCGTAGTATCCACAACACTCAGTGGTGCAACCGCCCCCAGTGTATAGCATCCGATGTCTCCTGCCGCATGCAGCTTTAACTTGTTCAGCACATAATACACACTTCTGTGCGGACAGCCCGGACAGAGGATCGGCGGTCTTCCCGGTGCCTGCGCAGGCGCGGCAATCTCAAGTTTCTGTCCCAGAATTGCCGTACGGATCATATTGGCACTATATTCTCCCTGAACTGTAAATATCTCTTTTCCGACAGCCTTGATTCCCCAGGATTTTACCTGTTCCTCAATCACAGGATCCAGCTCTTCTACGATATATAACGTTTCAACCTTAGATGCAAAATCTTCAATCAGCTTTCTCGGCAGAGGATTTACCATACCAAGCTTCAATACAGAAGCTTCCGGCATTGCTTCTTTTACATATTGATACGGGATACCACTGGTGATCACACCAATCTTCGTATCGTTCATCTCCACCCGGTTGACCGGAAGTGTATTTGCTGCTTCCGCAAGCTCCAGATTGCGTTTTTCGATCTCAACGTGACGAAGCTTTGCGTTTCCCGGCATCATAACTGTCTTGCGAATATCTTTCACATATGGTTTATCTTCAATCTCTTTTCGTTCATTCAGTTCCACAACTCCCTGTGAATGTGCCAGTCTGGTCGTTGTACGGAATACAAACGGGCGATCGAACTGCTCACTTAAGTCAAATGCAAACTTCATGAATTCCTTTGCCTCTGAACTGTCAGACGGTTCCAGTACCGGAAGCTGTGCCGCTCTTGCAACCATTCGGGTATCCTGCTCATTCTGGGAGCTGTAAAGTCCCGGGTCGTCTGCAACCACGATAACAAGTCCTCCGTTGACTCCCATATAGGAAACCGTGTACGCCGGATCAGCTGCCACATTAAATCCCACATGTTTCATACAGGACATGGCACGCACTCCTGCAACAGATGCACCGATCGCCACTTCGGTTGCCACTTTCTCATTCGGAGACCATTCACAATATAGGTCATCTTTATATTTCACCAGATTTTCACTGATCTCGGTACTCGGTGTTCCCGGATAAGCCGCAGATACTTTCACACCTGCTTCATAAGCTCCACGGGCAATTGCTTCATTCCCGAGCATAATAACTTTTTCTGACATTTTATAATCCATCCTTTCGTAAATCTGTAACTCTTTTTGCTTTTCCTTCAAATCTCTGG
Source organism: Dorea sp. YH-dor226 (assembly GCF_039832105.1). NCBI lineage: Bacteria > Bacillati > Bacillota > Clostridia > Lachnospirales > Lachnospiraceae > Dorea > Dorea sp. YH-dor226. The sequence continues at coordinate 34,208 of NZ_JBDOHS010000018.1, forward strand.
AGTGAATAAGGAGCAACCAGTTTGATCTGTGTTGCAAGACCAAGCTGCGCTTTCAGTCCCTTCTTAATCTTCTGTTCCAGATCACTCAGTTTGGAATAGCTGTCGAGCAGTCTGTCATCTACCAGTTCAACCGTGATTGTCATAACATCCAGACGATTCTTTCTCTCTACCAGGATCTCATAATGCGGTCCGATCTCCGGAATCTGAAGCAATACCTCTTCGATCTGTGTCGGGAATACATTGACACCGCGGATAACCAGCATATCATCTGCACGTCCGGACAGATTTTCCATACGCACCGTTGTTCTTCCACACTTACACGGTTCGTAAAACAATCTTGTCAGATCGCCGGTTCTGTAGCGTACCAGCGGAAGTGCCTCTTTTCCGAGACAGGTAATTACAAGTTCTCCAAGTTCTCCCGGAGGAAGAATTTCTTCTGTCTCCGGATCAATAATCTCAGGTATGAACCAGTCTTCATTGATATGCATTCCACATAACTGTTCACATTCCCCGGATACACCCGGTCCGCACAGCTCACTCATTCCGTAATTCTGTGTGCATAAGAACTGGTCGCCCCATACCTTGTGCATCTCATCACGCATCGGCTCTGTCATACCTTCTCCACCGAACAGACCGATGTGAACCTTCAGATCTTTCGCAGGATCCATTCCTCTTGCACGGATCTCTTCTCCCAGATGCAGTGCATAAGATGGTGTTGCGACGAGCAGCGTGGTTCCGATATCCTGCATGAACATGATCTGCTTTTTTGTATTGCCGGAAGACATCGGAATTACAGATGCACCGATCTTCTCCAGACCCCCATGCAGTCCCAGTGCTCCTGTAAATGTTCCGTATCCGAACGCGATCTGTGCCACATCCTCTTCCGTAGCACCGCCCATACAGGCAATACGTGCCACATTATTCAGCCACATGTCCAGATCGTTTCTGGTATAGCCTACCACCGTCGGCTTTCCGGTTGTTCCGGAGCTTGCATGAAAACGTACCAGTTCTTTTTTGTCTACTGCAAACAGCCCCATCGGATAATTATCTCTGAAATCCTTTTTGTATGTAAACGGCAGCCTGCGCAGATCGTCCAGACTTTGAATATCGTCCGGCTTTACGCCTGCCTCATCCATCTTCTTGCGGTATGGTTCCACCCTCTCATAGATATAATGTACCGTCTTTTTCAATTTCTCCAACTGAATCTTCTCAATCTCAGCTCTCGGCAGAGTCTCTTCCTTTGCCCAAATCATGTGATTTCCTCCTTCATAATTAAGGGGAAATGCTTCCCCAAAAAGTCCATGTAAATAGGCCCGGATCCATCCAGGCCCGTCTTTTAACAGTATACCATAACACTTTGCTGATTTAAAGCATTAATTTACTATAAAACATTCTCTTTTCCTATAGATTTTATGCATGCTTTTTACAACTGCATTCTTCAAGCGTCACTTTTATAATTGCCACTGTTTTTTCCAGCTTCGGATTTTTCTCAAATTCATCAAATTCTCGCCCGGTCTGATGCTTCATAATTACAGCCAGAGCTTTTGATTTTTCCTGCGGATCTTCGACTATCTCTGCTCTCCCTTTACCGATAATACTGCCGTAAAGATAGCTGTACTGACAGGCAGTAGCTCCCGAAACCAGTTCATGTCCACAGTCCAGTTCTATTCCTGCCCGCGGATTTTTCTGTATCAGATCTATCTTTTTTCCTTCTTTTGCGCCGTGAAAATAAAGGATATATGTGTCATTTTCCATACAATAACCATAATTTACAGGCACAATATACACGCCATCCTCGTCCTGCAATCCAAGCCTGCAGACTTTACAGGTATCAAATATATGCTGTATCTCTTTCTGATCCGTTACTTCTCTGTCTTTTCTTCTCATGCTCTTCTCCTCCTGTTTTTCTTTATTTTACCATTCGTAATATCAAACTATCCTTTAAATACAAATACCGGCATCGGAGGATCATTTCTCCGGTTATAGTACTCATTGGCGATCACCGTATACTCTCTTGACGGAAGCTCCTTCAGAAATCGAAGTATTGCCTCTTTCTCTTCATATCCGGTATCTCCTCCGCTATAGATACAAAGACTCATCATTCCGCCTTTTTTCAGAATTTCAAGTCCTTTTTTTATTGCTGGCACGCTGGTCCTGGCTTTCGTTGCAATCTGATGATCTCCTCCGGGAAGATATCCGAAGTTAAAGCAGATTACATCTGCAGAATCATCACTGGCATATCGATCCATATGCTCATGACCATCCTTTACCAGTTCTGCCGTTTCCAGGCAATGATGCATTTCCAGCAGCTCTCTGGTAGCGCATATTGCTTCTTCCTGAATGTCCATTGCCAGCACATGCCCCTTCTCTCCGGCAAGTTCACATAAGAATAAAGTATCATTTCCTTTTCCCATGGTAGCGTCAATATAAAAACCTTCCCGCACCGCCTGTGACCGGATGACCTCATGGCACCAGAACGTGATCTGCGATTGCTTCATCATGCTTCTCCTCTCCGTTTATTATAAAAAAACATCAACACCGCCATGGCAAGAATGATTCCATATCCCAGCCAGCTGAGAGCATCCGGTATCTGTCCGAACACAAAAAAACCCAATATCGAAGAGAAGATAATCTGGGAATAGTCAAATACCGATATCTCCCTCGCCGGTGCATAACAGTAGGCTGCCGTAATGGAAAACTGTCCTCCCGCAGCAGAAAGCCCTGCCAGGAGAAGAACCGCAATCTGCATTCCCGTCATAGGATGGTAATGAAAGATCAGATAAGGCAGTACCGAAAGGCAGGAAAATGCAGAGAAAAAAAACACAATAAATGGTCCCTTTTCTCCCAGCTCACCAAGTTTTCTTACCATCGTATAGGCCGCGCCTGCACAGATTCCGCCCAGAAGACCTATGAGTGACGGAACCAGATCCATGTTCGTTATAGTAGGCTTGATTACAAATAAACTTCCCACAAAAGCTCCGATTACGATCAGCGCCTGATTCCATGTTACTTTTTCTTTTAGGATCAGATAACTGAAAATAACCGCAAAAAACGGGGACATCTTGTTCAGCATCGAAGCGTCTGCAAGTACCAGATGATCCACCGCATAAAAGTTGCACAAGATTCCGATGGTTCCAAAGATCGATCTCAAAAGCAGGCAGATCATGTTTTCTCTCTCACATCGAAATGATGCTTTTTCCCTCACCAGAATGATAGCGGCAAAAACTGCTGCCACCAGATTCCGGAAAAAGCTTTTCTGTACAGACGGCAGGTCGCCTGCCATGCGTACAAACATGTTCATGAGCGCAAAACAAAATGCCGATATGACGATATAAAAGATACCTTTGTATTGTTTTTTCAGTTTCATATTTTCTGTACCCTCTTTTCTATATCACCATTCCCAGTGTTCCCGCGACAATCAGCGCGAGACCTGTCGCTGACTTTCTGGTAAGTTTCTCTCCGAACACCACATAGGCAAATCCAATAGAAACCAGAATGCTCAGCTTGTCAATCGGAAGCACAACGCTGACCGGACCGTCCTGAAGCGCACGGTAATAACACAGCCAGGACATTCCGGTTGCAATCCCCGACAATACGATAAAGAGCCAGCTCTTCTTTGTGATTTCTTTGATCTGTTTCTGCTTTCCACCTGCCAGAACGATCATCCATGCCATGATCAGTACAACGATCGTCCGGATTGCCGTTCCCAGATTGGATTCAATTCCGACAATTCCAATCTTACTCAGAATTGCCGTCAGAGAGGCAAATATTGCTGACAATGCCGCATAGATCAATGCACTTCTTGCATTCTTTGAATTTTCTTTGGAGGTATCCTTTTTTTCAATCATCAGATGCGTTCCTGCTGCAATCAGTATCACACAGACAGCCTTCAGCATATTCATAGGTTCTCCCAGAAAAAGAACTCCCAGAAGAATAGTCAGCACTACGCTGGACTTGTCGATCGGAACCACTTTATTGATATCACCGATCTGCAATGCATGAAAATAACAGATCCAGGAAGCGCCCGTCGTCACACCGGAGACACACAGAAACACCATTGTTTTCGCCGATACATCCTGTATCGATCCCTGTGATCCCACAAGAAAAACCATCAGCCACGAAAAGATCAGCACAACGACCGTTCGAAGCGCTGTCAGCAGATGTGAGTCCGTATCCTGCACTCCGATTTTCACAAGAATTGCCGTTATTCCTGCAAAAAAAGATGATCCTACCGCAAACAATAACCACATATTCATTCCTCCTCATTCTTTAAAAATCGAAAAGCGATAACTGGTTCGAAGCCGGAAGGTCTGCCAGAATCCCCAGCTCCACCATATAATCAATGACTGTTTTGCTCGCCTTGGTTCTCTGACGGAAGTCATCAAGAGACAGATATTTTCCATCTTTTGAGGCCTCCTGAACTGCTTCGGCCGCCTTTTCTCCCATACCGTCAATACTCGAAAGCGGCGGCATCAATTTTCCGTCTACGATCAGGAACTTCGTTGCCTGCGCCCTGTAGATATCCAACGGCTCGAACTCATAACCTCTGGCATACATCTCCTGTACGATATGCATGTCTTTCATGGTATCCTGTTCTTTCTTGCTGAGTGTCGCAGATCTCCGGTTATAATCATCGATATAATACTGCAGTTTTTCTTTTCCCTGACACATGATCTCATAGGAAAATGCATCTGCACGTATTCCAAAATAAGCCCCATAATATGCCAGCGGATAATTGATCTTACAATAAGCAATTCGATAAGCCATCATGACATATGCCGCCGCATGCGCTTTCGGGAACATGTATTTGATCTTTTCACAGGACCAGATATACCAGTCCGGCACACCATGCTCTGTCATATCCTTCTTAAATTCCGGCCATTCTTTACATTTCCCCTTTGCCACAGCTCCTTTACGGACGCGTTCCATGATAGTAAAGGATTCTTCGCTGTCCATCCCTTTATTGATCAGATATGTCATAATATCATCTCGTGTACAGATAGCTGTGGAAATCGTTGCTTTTCCACTCTTGATCAGTTCCTGTGCATTGTTCAGCCACACATCCGTTCCATGGGACAATCCCGAGATACGGATCAGATCTGAGATAGTCTGCGGTTTGGTATCCACCACCATCTGGATAACAAAGTCCGTACCAAACTCCGGAATGCCAAGACATCCGACCGGACACCCTCCGATATCATCAGGAGTGATCCCCAGTACTTCCGTCCCATGAAACAAAGCCATAACATCCTTATCATCCAGTGGAATCTTTGTTGCATCAAAACGGTTATCTGTCTCATTATATTCATTATCCATTTCCGGCGAACTGATATACTCTTCCAGTGTTTTGATCATCGTCGGATCATCATGTCCCAGAATATCAAGCTTTAACAGGTTATGGTCGATGGAATGATAATCAAAGTGAGTAGTGATAATATCAGTTGTTGTATCATTGGCAGGGTGCTGCACCGGTGTAAAGGAATTGATCTCCTCGCCCAGCGGAAGTACAATGATACCTCCCGGATGCTGTCCCGTACTCCTTCGGATTCCGGTACATCCAAGAACGATACGGTCAATCTCACATTTTCTCTTTCTCTGCCCACGTTCTTCAAAATAATTCTTTACATATCCAAAAGCCGTCTTATCAGCCAGTGTTCCGACCGTTCCGGCCCGGAATGTCTGTCCGGCTCCGAAGATGACTTCCGTATACTTGTGCGCGTTACTTTGATAATCACCTGAAAAGTTAAGGTCGATATCCGGCTCCTTATTCCCCTTGAATCCCAGGAACGTCTCGAAGGGGATGTCAAATCCATCCTTGGTAAGCTTTTCGCCGCATACCGGACACACCTTATCCGGCATGTCCCATCCGCATCCGCCTGCAAATGCCTTTACCTCTTCCGAATCAAAGTCACTGTAATGGCATTTTTTACAGTAATAATGCGGGCTTAGCGGATTAACCTCCGTGATTCCTGCCATTGTGGCAACAAAAGAAGACCCGACAGATCCTCTGGATCCTACCAGGTATCCATCTTCTACAGATTTCCACACCAGTTTCTGTGCAATGATATACATCACGGCAAATCCGTTGGATATAATGGAATTCAGCTCCCTTTCCAGTCGTTCTGTAACCACTTCAGGCAGATTTTCTCCATACATGGAATGTGCTTTATTATAACAGATCTCTCTTAACATCTTATCTGAATCCGGGATGACCGGCGGACATTTATCCGGACGGACCGGTGTGATCTTCTCAATCATATCTGCAATCTTGTTGGGATTATCGATTACAATCTCCTTTGCTTTTGCAGACCCAAGATATTCAAACTCTTCCAGCATTTCATCCGTTGTACGCAGATACAGCGGTGCCTGCTCGTCTGCGTCACTGAATCCTTTTCCGGCCATAATAATGCGCCGGTACACCTCATCTTCCGGATCCATGAAATGTACGTCGCAGGTTCCTACCACAGGTTTGTTGAACTTTTCACCCAGTTGAATAATCTTACGGTTAATCTCTTTGAGATCTTCTTCATTTTGTACTTTTGTGATCTTCTCACTGGCAATCATGAAACGGTTATTGCCAAGCGGTTGTATCTCCAGATAATCATAAAAATTAACGATCCTTGCAATTCTTTCTTCTGATTTATCATTCAGAATTGCCTGGTAAAGCTCTCCCGCCTCACAGGCGCTTCCGACCAGCAGACCTTCCCGATATTTTGACAGCTCACTTTTCGGAATTCTTGGCCTTCTGGCATAGTAATCCAGATGAGATTTGGAGATCAGCGTATACAGATTCACACGTCCCACCTCATTCTGCGCAAGAATGATCACGTGATACGACGGAAGCTTTTTTACTGCATCCGCATTGTGTGCTCCAAACTGGTTCAGTTTCGTCAGATCATTGATGCCGCGCTCTCGCAGCATTTCCACAAATTTGACAAAAATCTCTGCGGTCGCACCCGCATCGTCTACAGCACGATGATGATTTTCCAGAGAAATATGTAATGCGTTTGCAACGACATTCAGCTTATATTTTGACAATGTAGGAAGCAGGATCCTGGCCAGTGCTACCGTATCCACGGAAGTAAAATCCGGCTGAATGTCCTGATACCTGCAGTTCTGCTCAATGAAGCTTACGTCGAAGGAAGCATTGTGTGCTACCAGTACCGCATCTCCCACAAACGCAAGGAACTGCGGAAGAATCGTCTCGATATCCGGCGCATCCATCACCATCTGATCTGTAATACTGGTCAGCTGTGTAATCTGAAACGGAATCGGAACCTTCGGATTCACAAACGTGCTGAACTTCTCGGTAATCTGGCCCTGTTCCACTTTTACCGCTCCGATCTCTATGATCTTGTCCTTGATCGGGCTGAATCCGGTCGTTTCCAGGTCAAATACCACATAAGTTCCTTCCAGCGACTGTCCTTTTTCATTCACAGCCACATCCGTAAGATCATCTACCAGATAACCTTCCACCCCATAGATCACCTTGAACGGATCATCTTTATCCAGATTCTCCACATAATGATTGGCATCCGTAAATGCCTGTACCACACCATGGTCGGTAATCGCAAGTGCTTTGTGTCCCCAGTCATGCGCACGTTTTAACAATGCCCCTACATCTGAGACGCCATCCATATCACTCATCTTGGTATGACAGTGGAGTTCCACACGCTTTTCCGGTGAGGTATCTACTCTGGCTACTGTAAAATCATTGATCTTTTTGATTCCCACAACTGATCCGATCGTCAGTTCCGCATCAAATCTGTCAATCGTTGTAACTCCTTTGATCTTCAGAAAAGCGCCTGGTTTGATGTCACCAAGTATGTCTGCAAGCTGATCATTTCTCACAAACATCTTTACCATGATCGTATCCGTAAAATCTGTCACAGCAAACATAATAATCGTTTTTTCATTGCGGATCTCACGCGTATCAAAACTGATGACCTTACCGCGGATCACGATCTCACCCATCTCACCGACAACATTTTTAAGTTCGATCGTTTCATCATCAAAATCACGTCCGTAGATCAGATTCGGATCATCGGAAGCTTTTCTGGAATAAGAATATCCCTCCTTCTTCCCAAATCCGCCAAACCCTTTTCCGGAACCGCCGGATGCACCGGAAGAGACGCTGACAACTGCCTTCTGATCTTTCTGCTTCTTTTCTGATTTTTCTTCTTTTTCTCTGCGTTTCTGTTCCTTTTCTTCACGAACCACTGCCGATTGTTCCAGAATCGCATCTACTTCCTGCCGAAGCTTTATCTCGTTATACTTCAGCTTGCTCTCTTTTGGTTTTTCATACAGGACTCTCACTTCAATCGGACGCTGAAATCTGTCCCGGAACACTTCCGTCAGATAGGAAGACAGATCGTCTTTCTTTCCCTGAGCCACAATAGAATCTATCAGTTTCAGGCAGAGAATATTCCCGTCTGTAAATTCATACTCTGCGCTCTGAAGCATACTTCTTTCGACCACACTTTTCTGATCCAGCTCCAGAAGCAGACTGTCATAATACTCATCCATCAGATTTTCCGGTGTATACTGTTCCGACAACTCATACTGTTCCTGAATGGATATCTGTACACGGCTCTTTCCAAACAGCTGTTCCTTCAGCATACGCTCTGTCTCATAGATCTGTTTCTTCTGAATCAGATGCCTGCTGTACAGATACACTTTAATATAATCACGGTTGGAATTTGTGGTAACCTTTGTCACTTCAACTCCTTCAAGCATCAGTCGATTCTCATCATTCAGTTGTAATGTCGGAAATACTTCAAAGAATGGTTTACTCATTCCAGTGCAACAACTCCTGTCTCAATGTTTCTAATAACTGATCTTCTTTTACCTTTTTTACAATTTCGCCTTTTTTTATCAGCAGTCCTTCTCCGATTCCGCCTGCAATTCCGATGTCCGCTTCCTTTGCCTCACCCGGGCCGTTCACCACGCATCCCATAACTGCAACCTTTATATCCAGAGGAATGTCCTGCACCATCTCTTCTACCTGATTGGCAAGACCGATCAGATCGATCTTTGTACGTCCGCAGGTAGGACAGGATACCACTTCTATTCCACCTTTGCGAAGTCCCAGTGTCCGAAGGATCAGCTTTGCAGATTTGATCTCTTCTGCCGGATCGCCCGTCAGGGATACACGAATCGTATCACCGATTCCCTGATTCAGGATCAGTCCGAGACCGATGGATGACTTAATGTTACCTGCAAGCAGTGTTCCGGATTCTGTAATTCCGACATGAAGCGGATATGGACATTCTTCTGCGATCAATTCATGTGCCTTCACACACATCATGACATCGGATGACTTGATACTTACAACCAGATTATCGTATCCCATACGCTCGATCATCCGTACCTTATCCATGGCACTCTCCACCAGACCTTCAGCTGTCACACCACCATATTTTTCAACCAGAACTTTTTCCAGTGAACCGCTGTTTACACCTACACGGATCGGGACTCCATATTCTTTTGCTTTCTCTACGACGGCCCTTACCCGGCTCTCATCTCCGATATTACCCGGATTGATCCTGATCTTATCTGCTCCATTTTCAATTGCCGCAATTGCCAGCCGGTAATCAAAATGAATATCTGCCACCAGAGGAATATGAATCTTTTCTTTGATTCTCCTGATGCTTTTTGCCGCTTCCTCTGTAGGAACCGCGCAGCGAATGATCTCACATCCGGCTTTCTCAAGAGACAGAATCTGTGCAATAGTCGCTTCTGCATCTTCTGTTCTGGTATTTGTCATAGACTGAATCGCAATCGGCGCACCGCCGCCGATCCATACATTTCCAATCTGCACCCTTTTTGTCGCGCTTCTTTTCATCATATCACACCTTTTCCTTTCAGCAGTGAAATACCCCTCCGGCAGCCACCTGATCAACCGGGTGGACACAGAGGGGTGTATTACTTTTACTCTTTTATGAATATCATCTGATCACCGAATTCTCGCTCCGTCAATATCAGTTGATCCTGCTCTACACTATAATCAAACGTAGTTACTATCGGACTGACTGCATTTTTCAGTGTTTCCTCTGTATATTGTCCGTCTGACTGCTCTGCAATCTCCCTGAGCGCTTCTTCATCTTCTTTAATGGTAATCGTCTTTTCATTCATATCCAGGGTATACTCCATTACAACATCTATGCTGTCTTCCTCACCGATCTCCGGAAGATTCACAACAACAGAACCATCCCTTTCAATTGTAAGATTCATATTGCCGTCTTCATCTGCCCATCTTCCTTCCAGTGGATTACCGGTAAACATCTTTGTCAAAAGAAATATCGCGATCACTATGACCAGGACAGATGAGACCGTCGTAACGATCATCCATATTTTACTTCTTTTAGCCTCATCATTTTTTGCAATTATCATCTATCCGTTTCCTTTCTTTCTATTCTTTTTCAAGAAGAATCTCTTCACCATAAATTATATGAACTTTTCCGATCAGTGTCAACGGCTCAAAAGATGTTTCATATCTGTCACTCATCCAGCTCTACAAGCAGATAATAACCTCTCTGCGTTTTTTCTATTTTCTGTATCTTCCCTTTGCGGGATCTGATTCTCTGTCTGGTCCTGTAAATTCCGGACATTGCGACAGATGGTTCCACCAGATAAGTATACTGTCCCGTCACGGCACTTCTTTCACTGATCACTACTTCCTGTCCTTCTTCCACAAGTCCTTCTCTTTCCATTTTAAATCGTTCAATTCTCATCTGAATGCACTCCTTTTTCCAGTCTGATAACATGTGCTCACACTTCTGTTCCAATCCGCGACTCATACGCAACACTTTGTTGATATTTGACACTTTTTATGTTGTATAACGCAACAATTGGTAAAATATACCAAACAAACGAGGAGGTAACAGCTATGTCATTTGCAGAGAAATTAAAAAGATTGCGTCTTGAAAATGAAATGACTCAGGAATATGTTGCAAAACGCCTGAATGTAGCACGTTCCACAATCGCGGGCTATGAGACAAAGAACCGCCAGCCCTCTCACGAAAAGCTGACGGCAATTGCCAATCTCTTTCATGTCTCTGTAGACTATCTTCTCGATGATGAATTCATCCAGATCACGCCGTCTCAGAACAGCACACTGTCTGATGAAGAGAGCGCTTTATTATCCAGATACCATCGCCTGTCTCCACGTTCCAGAAAAGATCTGCTGGAATATTCGAGTCTTCTGGAATTGCGTGACAACAAATCACACTCATGATTATTCTTTTACAAATCTGTGGTATATATAGTCATTGGCCTCTTTCTCCTGACTGTCATCCAGAGGTGTTAACTCTACAGGTCCATACTTTCTTTCAAGTGCTTTCCGGATCAGATAATCACTGATCTGTGGATTTTTCGGAAGCAGAGGACCATGAAGGTATGTTCCGATTACATTTTTATATACCACTCCTTCATATCCGCTTTTCCCGTCATTCCCGGAACCATATAAAACCTTTCCAAACGGCTGATTATCGTTCAGGTACGTTCTGCCTCCATGATTCTCGAATCCCACTACCGGCATATCCACCAGTTGGCTTTTGAGCACAATGTTATCAATCAGGCGTCCTTCTTCCTGCTCGGTATAGATATCCACCAGATTCAATCCCTCTATCATACCGGCATCTGTTTTATAATACTTCCCGAGCAGCTGATATCCTCCGCAAACTGCGATTACAACACCGTTATCTTCCACATATTCCCTGAACTGTTCTCTTATTTCCAGAAGATTTTTGCAGACGATCGCCTGCTCACGGTCAGAACCGCCTCCCAGAAGTACAATATCCAGTTTTGAAAAATCTATCACATCTCCGGTGTTAAATTCTATCGTCTCAGCATCAATCCCTCTCCAGATACAGCGCTGCATCAGGCAGGCAATATTTCCACGGTCTCCATAAAGATTCAGAAGATCCGGATAAAGATGTCCGATTGTAATCTTCATGTCCTTTTTTTCCATTAATACGTTCCCTCCAGTCTCTTTAATACATTACGAGTACTGAACAGTGCCGTATAATTCACCAGCACATACAGATTGCCGCAGCCATTTTCCACTCTTTCACAGATTGCTTTTTCCACATCTGCCTCCAGCATGGACGGAATATCCACATATTTCATACGAAGACGCATATCCTGACAACGGATTCCGCTGACCGTGATGGAATTCACATTTGCCCCTTTAAACCGATCAAAATCAACATCCCAGAGCCAGGACACGTCTGTTCCGTCCTGGGCATTATCGTTGATCACAATAATAACGTCTTTCAGTGTCTCATCCTGCATAACCGCAGAAATATTCTGATTGAATCCTGCCGGATTTTTTGCCAGGTTCAATACTACCTTCGTATCCTTCAAGCGAAACTGTTCCATACGTCCGTTTTCCGGATTAAACCCGGACAGCATGTCCTGAAAATGTGTCAGAGACAATCCGCCGGTTCTTCCTGCCGCATATGCCGCAAGAATATTATATACATTATAGAATCCTTTGTAATTCGCTTCAAATCTTCGGCCTTCCACCCGAAATGCAAGATGATCGCTGAGCTCTATTGCGGAAGCATCATACTGAATCTCCGGCCTCTTAAAATCACAGTTTGTGCAGACATAATCACCCAGCTGGCTGTAATGATAAAAATGATATTCAAGCTGTGCTCCGCATTTTTTACAGAACCTTCCTTCCCTGATCTCATGGGAATCCTTATCATCCAGCACTTTTTCACTGATTCCGTAGGTAATATACGGATTACCACTGTCCATGGCAAGATATGCAAACAACGCATCATCTCCGTTGACGATCACTTTCATCTCAGGTGCACTCTGCATCACTTCCTTCAGGATATTCATTGTAATATCAATCTCGCCATAACGATCAAGCTGATCCCGGAACAGATTGGTAAGCACCATATAATCCGGTTTAAAATGCGGAAATACTCTTCTCGTAGAGGCCTCATCAATCTCAATGCAGGCATAATCCGCGTCTAAATTACCTCCCGGACCGGCACTCAGTGCAAAAGCAGCTGCCACTCCATTGAGCATGTTCGAACCGGTATGGTTGCAGACCACCCGATAGCCTTCTTTTTCCAGTGCAGCACACAACATATTATTAGTCGTGGTCTTTCCATTGGTACCGCATACGATAAAAATATCCTTTTTTACCTGACCGGCCAGTTCTTTCAAGATGTTCGGATCGATCTTAAGTGCAATCTTTCCGGCCCATGTCACACCCTGACGGTGAAAGATATGGACACTGGCTTTTTCACTGATCTTTGCCGCCCATACGGCCAGCATTCTACGTAATCTCATATAGCAACTATCCTTTTATTAATTCTGTAACTTTTTCCGGATCCGGCATAGAGCGAATTGCGCCCTTCTTCATAGTGATCAGAGCAGCTCCTGCATTCGCATAAGTCAGGATATCTCCCAGAACCTCCTCTGTCATGCCTTCCAGTCCATGTGTAAGCACACCATGAATTGCGCAACCGCAGAATGTATCGCCGGCGCCGGTCGTTTCAATCGCTTTTACCTGGAATCCGTCACGTTCTACCCGCATATCCTTATAATATGCACGGCTTCCTTCCTTTCCCATCGTCAGGAAGATCAACGGAATCTGATATTTTTCCTGCAGATAGTGAATTCCGTCATCATAATCTTCCATTCCGGATATAAACTGAATCTCATTATCAGAGATCTTCAACACATCACAATACCGGAAACCGTATTCCATCTGTTTCTTTGCTTCCTCCAGAGAATCCCAGAGCGGCGGACGTAAGTTAGGGTCAAACGTAATCAGACAACCTGCCTCTTTCGCAACATCCAGTGCTTTTTTCGTTGCAGTTCTCACCGGCTCATCCGTCATTGAGAGCGTTCCAAAGTGGAAGATCCTGGACTGACGGATCATATCATAGTCCACCTCTTCTTCAGACAGCATCATATCTGCTCCCGGCTTACGGTAAAAGGAGAATTCTCTGTCCCCATCCGGAAATGTATGTACAAACGCCAGTGTTGTATGGATATCCTGATCAAGGATCAGCCCCTTTGTTTCGATTCCCAGTTCCTCAATCGTATCTTTCAGAAGCCGTCCGAACTGATCTTCTCCTACTTTTCCGATAAAAGCAGTCTTTCTTCCAAGCTTGTTCAACATTGCAAGAACGTTACACGGTGCTCCTCCCGGACAAGCCTCAAACATATTGTTGCCCTGTTCACTCTGTCCGTTCATAGTAAAGTCGATCAACATCTCACCCAATGCGGTAACATCATATAATTTTTCCATATTGATTACTCCTTATACACGTATTTTCATTATTATATCATATTTCTTCTGTATACCTAGCATTCTTCGGCAATCTTATAGATTAATTTTTCCGTATCTTCCCATCCGATACATGGATCCGTGATCGACTGTCCATATACCATATTCGCGCAGATATTCTGTCTGCCTTCTACCAGATAACTCTCAACCATGACACCTTTGATCAGTTTCTTCAGATCCGGATTATATCTGCGTGTATGCAGCACCTCACTTACAATACGGATCTGCTCCTTATACTTTTTATCAGAGTTTGAATGGTTCGCATCTATAATTGCAGCCGGATTCTTCAGATCCTTTTTCTGATACAGTTCATATAATCTTGCACACTCTTCATAATGATAGTTTGGAATACATTTTCCGTACTTATCTACTCCGCCACGGAGAATGACATGTGCCAGCTCATTTCCGGATGTCGTAACATCTGTCGCACGATAGATAAAGCGATGGCCCATCTGTGCCGCAACAACAGAATTCAGCATTACAGACAGATCTCCGCTCGTCGGATTTTTCATACCGACCGGAATGTCCATCCCGCTCGCAGTCAGCCTGTGCTGCTGATTTTCTACCGAACGGGCACCGATTGCTTCATAGGAAAGAATATCATCCAGATAACTTCTGTTTTCCGGATACAGCATCTCGTCTGCTGCCGTCAGTCCGGTCTCTTCCATAGCACGAATATGCATCTTACGAATCGCAAGAATTCCAGCGTACAGATCCGGTGCCTTATCCGGATCCGGCTGATGAAGCATACCTTTATATCCTTCACCGGTTGTCCGGGGCTTGTTGGTGTAGATTCTCGGGATCAGAACCAGTTTATCCTTTACCTTCTCATTCACTCCCGCCAAACGGTTCACATATTCACATACCGAATCTTCATTATCTGCAGAACATGGGCCAATGATTACAACAAATTTGTCTGATTTGCCGGTAAAGATATCCCTGATCTCAGCATCTCTTCTGTTTTTGAGTTCTTTCAGTTTATCCGATAACGGATACTCCCGTTTCAATTCTGCAGGTGACGGGAGTTCTTTATTAATTCTCATTGACATAATTCTTCACTCCATCCTGATTATTTATCCAAGTAATTGCACGCCTCCAAGAAGTACATAAGATATAAACCACATGATCACTGTTGCCATACAGATTCCGATTATGACTGCAGGAAAAGCTTTTTTAAACTTGATTCCCAGAAGTGCAGCAATCAGAGACCCTGTCCATGCACCTGTTCCCGGCAGCGGAATCCCTACAAAAAGTACCAGACCCCAGAATTCATATTTTTCAATCTTGTCACTTTTACTCATGGCTTTTGTTTCCAGACGATCAACCATCGGTTTCAATATTTTTGTTCCCTTCATCCACCGAAAGATCGGTGTAATCAAAAGAAGAATGAAAGGAACCGGAATAATATTCCCTATAATACACAGTGGAATTGCCGTACTGACCGGCACGCCAAGAATCGGCCCTGCAACCAGCAGTGCCCCTCTGAGTTCCAGTATCGGGATCATGGATATCAGAAACACAATTGCCTCTTTACTGATACTTCCACTCAATGCATTGATAATCCCCTGTACTAAACTTTCAGTCATAAAATACTCCTTTATTTCTTCATATATTCTCTGAAAAATACAAACAATGCTTCCATCTCTTCTCTTGTTCCGATCGTGATACGCATATACTGCTCTATTCTTTCACTTCCCCAGAACCGAACGTAGATATCATGCTTCTTTAAAGCTTCAAACATTTCTTTTGCATCATACTGCGGATGCATGGCAAAGATAAAATTTGACTTTGAATCCAGACAGTGAAATCCCAGTTTTTTCAACTCTTCTTTCGCCCACTCTCTGGTCTCTACAATTTTACGTATCCCATTTTCAAAGTATTCCTTATCCTTCACCGCTTCCACTCCGCATACCAGAGAAGTCTGATTCATCGTATAAGAATTAAATGAATACTTTGCATCATTCAGATATCGGATCAATGTCGGATTACTGATCGCATACCCGATTCGCATTCCGGCCATGGATCTTGCTTTTGAAAACGTCTGAACTACGATCAGGTTGTCATACTTATCGATCAGTTCAATCGCAGAGCGCCCTGCAAAATCCACGTATGCTTCATCCACAATCACGATCGCATCCCGGTTATGCGCGATAATATCCTCCACAACATCCAGCTCTTCATAGATTCCGGTCGGAGCATTCGGATTTGGAAAGATGACTCCGCCATTCTCTTTATAATAATCTTCCTTTATCAGCCGGAAATTCTCATCCAGTTTCTGACATTCATACGGTATTCTGTACAGATCCGCCCATACTTTATAGAAAGAGTATGTAATATCCGGAAACAGGATTGGTTTTTCGGAATTAAAAAATGTCAGAAAACACATGGACAGCACATCATCCGAGCCAACTCCTACAAATACCTGATCCGGATTCACCTGATAGAATCCGGCAAGCTCTTCCACAAGCGGTGCGGCTGTCGGATCCGGGTACAGCCGGAGTCGGTCGGTATTCATCTCTTCCAGTGCCTTTGTAACTCCCGGTGCCGGCGGATAGGGATTCTCATTGGTATTCAGTTTTATCACTTTGTGCTGCGGCTGTTCCCCCGGCACATAAGGTTCTACTTTTCGAATATTTTTTTCGTATGCTTTCATCGGTCTCTCCTAGAAATATTCTTTTGCCAGTTCCTTAAACTTCGGAAGTGAATTCACGATCGTATCATGTGATACACAGTATGCAAGTCGTACATATCCCGGGCAGGCAAATGAACTTCCCGGCACGATCAGTATATTATATTTTTTGGCAGCCTGGCAGAATTCTTTTTCATCCGGTATCGGAGATTTCACAAAAAGATAGAACGCCCCCTGTGGCTTGATACATTCAAATCCACAGTCTTTCAGGCCGTTATAAAGATCTTCTCTGTTTCTGTCATAGAAAGAGAGATCTGTTTTTTCATTCAGACACTTTGCAACTACTTTCTGCTGAAGTGTAGGCGCATTAACGAATCCAAGGATTCTCGTTGCAACATTTGCTGCAGACAGGACATCGGCACTGTCTGTTACCTCATCCGGGATTACCAGATATCCGATACGTTCTCCCGGAAGAGACAGAGACTTGCTGTAAGAATATCCAACGATCGTATTTGCATAATACTTGGTAAGATATGGTACCTCTACTCCGTCATAAGCAAGCTCACGATAAGGTTCATCAGAGATCAGGAAGATATCTGTTCCATATTCTTTCTGCTTCGCCTCCATAATAGCTGCCATCTTTTTAATCGTATCCTCCGAATACACAACACCTGTCGGATTATTCGGAGTATTTACAATCACAGCTTTAGTCTTCGGTGTGATCTTCTGCTCAAATTCATCGAGCTTTGGCTGAAAATCAACCGTATTCGGAGAGATCTCTACAAGCACGCCATCATAATTGTTAGTATAAGAACGATATTCTCCAAAATAAGGTGCAAATGCGATTACTTCATCTCCCGGATTGATCAGTGACTTCAAAATGACATTCAGTCCTCCTGCGGCTCCGACTGTCATTACAATATTTTTTCCTTCAAAGGATGTTCCGAATCGCTCATTCAAAGACGCTGCCACAGCCTCTCTGACATCTGCATAACCACAGTTGCTGTTTGTATATCCATGAAGAACTACAGGATCTGTCTCATCCAGTAATTCAAGAATGGCTTTCTTCACTGCTTCCGGTGCCGGAACATTCGGGTTTCCCAGACTGAAATCATACACATTTTCTGCGCCGTAGATTTTTGCAAGTCGATTGCCTTCCTCAAACATCGCACGGATGGCTGAACTGTTTGCTACCATATTTTTCATTTTTTCTGCTATCATTGTCTTTTCCTCCTTCGTATTCCTTACACAGATTCAATCTCTGTAACATATCCTTTTTCTACCATAAATGCCGGACGATAGGATAACTTTGCTTTTCTGAGTCCCTCAGAACCTGTATCTTCTTCCCGGTTAATATATCGATAATTCATACATTCGTGCTCTACGAACTGCTGGTTGATCATTGGATATGCTCCCTGCACGTCAGCAAAAGCCTTCTCTATGTGAACCACAAAAGTATCCTTACAGATCGGCTCCCCGATCGTAAAAGCAACAACCTCATCGTCGATTCTGAGGACGCCTCCTGTAAGCTCAAGCTCTTCCAGCAGTCTGAGTGAATTCAGCGTGACACACATCTCACTTCGTTTTTCCGAATCCTCTTCACAGCCATTTTCCTCACGCCATTTCAAAGCCATCTGAAAACAGTCTTCCACATTATCTCTGGTCATCTTTTCATAGCTCCAGCGTCCCTCATAAGTAGCTTTAAACTTATTAATATGATTTCTTTTTCCGTGAAGCTTTTTTCCGGACAACGTTGCAAGCTTTTCTGATTCATAGACGTAATCTGCATCATCCCGCACATATTCAATTTGGAATCTTCCGGGATACCACTCCTCCAGCTGCGCATAATACTCCGGAGTAACATTATACATCTGGAACGGCACATTTCTCTGTGCACTGTACTGCATCAGTACTTCCAGCGCTTTCTTCACATTCTCCGGCTCACCTGCCGGAAATGCAAATGCCAGATGCTCTTCATCTTCACTTTTAAATACAAGCGCCTGTTCCACAATTGCCCATGTGACCGGATACTTCCTGGACCACAGAAAAACATTGGCAAATGTTCTCTCACAGCTTCTGCTGGTATGATTTGTAAAATAACGGGTAATGATCTCCTTATCCTCCAGCTGCGCACGTTTAAATTGTACTTCTTCCATATTTTACCTTCTTTTATTTATCTTTTTCTCTGCATGTTTTTTAGTATAGCATATGAGAAACCTGACTACAAGAACCAGAATTACGACAATTCCAAGGATGTGTATAGGTGTCAATGATTGGTAACACTTCACCCCCAAGATAATGTCAAGGGAAAGGTGGAGATTCTCGAAGAGAATACTACCTGACCTTGACATTATCCTTCATGATATACTGGTTCAC
>NZ_JBDOHS010000019.1:0-43400 GCF_039832105.1 Dorea sp. YH-dor226
TTTATGGCCTGGATCCGTCTCAGGCACAGTAACTATAAACACTAAACAAATGTGGCTCCGTTAGTCCGGACAGGTGGCTCTCGCCACGCCGGACTGGCGGCTCCGCCGCAACGGAATATCCATCAGCTTCTAAATACAAAAAAGTTGGAAAAAGTTTAGGAATATTTGAAAAATTTTTTGAAATTTTTATTTTGGGGAAAATGGCCAGGAAAGTGGCCGAAAGAAGGGTAAAAAAAATAGCCCTACCGGGGGTTCAAGCCGGTAGAGCCATGCATTAATTTAATTATTTTCGAAATTTTTTTGTAATCTCAATAATCTTGTTAAAATCTACATGAGAAATCATTCCTATATCAATATCTTTAGCAGTTAATCCTTGTAGATTCAGGGCCATTTCAAAAGTGCATCCACTTATAATATTCGATTTTTCATCCAGAACTATTTCTGGTATATCAGTTTCCGCATCAATATATCCTTCACATTCTCCATTTAAGTAATGCGGACATGTCAATGCTCCAGTATATGAATACCCACACATCATTTTAAAAGAATCTTGGCAATAGTTCGAAGTATAACCACATATCTGTTGGGAAAGTGCTTGCAAATGATTTTCGAATATTATCTCTTCATTTTGGATATTTGCAGCGTTATAAAACACACCATCGTTTGTTATCGTAAAATATGACTGAAATGAATTAAAATCATTAGACATAAAATCCTCTGGGTTCCTCATAGAATATACTAACATCCATGGATGAGCTATTTTATATTCAATGGCTCTTTTCATCTCTTTTGCCATTGATAAGTCAGATGAATCAGCATACTCTAAAGCTGATTTCCAAGAAGCATATATATCTTCATAATTACACTTTTTCAAAACATATTCACAATACTTCCAAAATGTCTTATCATCATATAAATCTATTTCAGGTATATTAGAATCATCCTTTATTGATTCGATAATTTTAATAAAACGCCAGTTTGGAGAATACTTTTTTAACAATTCAACTGAAGTCGGTGAAGGAATATGTGCACACAAAAGTGATAACTCACAGACAATAGGAAATTCTACTAATCGTTCAACCCCAACCTGTTCAATAAAATAATATAGTGCAATATAATATTCTGGTTTTAGTTTATTTGGATCAATCAACTCATCCAAATTTTTTTCAAAAATCAATTCTCCTAACATGGCTTCTTCAAATTTTGCAAAGCTTTCAAGAATATCAATTACTCTAAATCTGTGTTTATTTCCACCTATAAATACTACTGGACACCTATCAGATTCTTTCAAACTAGTGAAAAACTTGCTTTCAGCAGTATTTGAATCATACTCAATTGCCCTATATATTCCATACATTAAATCTTTTACTGCTACATTATAAGCGATTTTTAATCCTTCAAGATTTTCATCTTGCAAATATTCTTTTATCGGAATTTTTTTAGGAATCCCAAATTGTTCTGTTAATTTTTTCCATATTTCAATAATTTCTATTGTATTGGTACGATAAGCAGACCATTTTAAATGTCCGTATGGAGTAAAAATCATCTGAAAATAATGAAATCTCTCATGAAATAATACCAAGAAATGATTAGGTTCTGCTAAATCATCTTTTTCAACAAATACCCTAGTTCCCATGCTTGACGGCGTAAACTGTCCAAGTATAGCACGCAAACTTCCATATAGTAGTTTCTTTTCCATAAAATCACCCTGTTTTATCTTTATGAAGTTCTTATAATAATCTAAGACAATAAATCTTTTGATATTAACAAAAATTCAAACGTTAGTCATTATAAATCATCAATATAAATATCCTCATATTTATCGTTTTCATGATTCCATAACATATATCTTTTTCTTTTTTGATGATAGCAAATAATGTTTCCAGCTGCATCAATACCAATTGGATATATTACACTATTTTCAAACATACTTGAATAAATTCTATAAATGTTATTCTTATCATCATGATTATATGAAAACAAGGATTGAAAAACATATTCCTTTGCTTTACTAGTGTTAAAAATAAATGTTGAGGGCCTTCCGCCGTTATTTTCTATTAGACAATTAACCAAAGAGTCTGGCAGATTCACGTTGTGTTCCTGTAAAAATGATGTCACCGCGGATTTGTCTTTTAACGGCTTAACATACTTCCATGTTATTTTATTCATAAAATTCTCCTTTCGCATCTATTAATACCCACCACCCCAAATTGAACGTCCGCCAGTATGTCCAGTTATAGCATGTATTTCTTGATCAACAAGTTGTAATACTCCTGCTTCTTCATTGTGATGCCATGTAAATCCATCAGGTGCCATACCAGTAATAATTCCATCTTGAATCTGTTCAATCTGCTCAGCAGAAAACAATTCACGTAATGAAGGGTGACTATCGATACTATCAAGCAACTGTTTATTGGCCTCCTTAAACTGTTTAAAGTTGCTTTCTTCAAATAATTCTTTTGGGATTTTTGCATCGAATCCTGATTCAAATTTCGGAAATACTCCCTCTACTATTTCACTAGCTCCATTATCAACAGATTTTCTTGCAAACTCAACGCCAGTTTCTGGATGTCTCGTACCTTCAAGCCCCTGGTTTCTGCATTCCATATATCTATAAATCACATTATCTGTTCTTTCAGCTCCAGCCTCTGTAATTTCTTTTACAGTTTTCTCAGCGCTTGTTTCAGCTACTTCTTTCGCAGTCTTTTCAACTCCTGTTTCAACTACCTCTTTTGCTGCTTTCTCAACGCCTGTTTCAGCTACTTCCTTCACTGCTTTCTCGGCTCCAGCCTCAGCTATTTCCTTCACTATTTTTTCGGTTCCAGCTTCAGCCATTTCTTTCACCACTTTCTCGGCTCCGGCTCCAGCTACTTCCTTCACTGTTTTTTTTGCACCTGCTTCTGCAACTTCTTTTGCTGCAACTTTGGCACCAGTTTTTGCAACTGTACTTCCACCTTTAACAACAGCATATCCTGCACCAGCAGTAAATGCCCCAATCGCAACAGCACCAATATCAATTCCTGCTGCAATGGCAAAGCTCATCCAGTCACCATCTACGATTGCATTATATTCTGCAACACCAGGCGCCATTTCAGCCGCAAATTTTGCCACATCTCCATATTTTCCACAATCAGGCAACACCTTCGATACATATGCTTCGTGAAACGCACTAGTCTTTTCATGAGTAACCTCTGCTACTTCTTTTGTTCCATCTACTATGGAATCAAATGTTTTTCCTAAATTAAAATCCATAGCTAAACCTCCATCGTCAAGATATGACAAATTTCCTCTACTTGCTCATATGTAAGGTTGATTGTTTTCAGCATTACTTCTCTTCTCAATAAGTCAGGATTTCCAGCTTTAATAACATTCTCTATAGTTTTTTGTGAAATGCCCAAGATATCAAACAATAATTGTTTTAACAATGCAAGTGAATTTTCATTCCATATCATATGTCCATTATGATCTCTATACGTGCATGCCATGACTGATAATAACTTTCTGTTTGATCTGGATACTTCCAAACTATTAATTGATCGCGCTAATTCCGAGAATTCAATCATATCTCCTGGCAACCATGGCTCCATAATTGCCCGAATGATGTTCGTCCTTGATTCTCTAATGCTCTTAATCATAATCGGAGCATCATTAACATACGCTTTTTCTGTGACATTAGCCTTATCTATCATTGTCAATACCGGATTAACCCAATTATTCTGATATACGACTGCAACTCCGCTTGGCAGTTTTGCGATTTCATTTACCTGATTTGGTGTTAATCCCATAGAACGACCTACTGCTTCACGGTCGTTTGCTTCTGGTGTACGAAGCACGATCTTAGTATTGGTATTTTTAATCGCAGCAATATCTACAGATGACGGTGACTGATCTACGATAATAAATCCTTCTCCATAAGTTCTGATTTCTGCAATGGTCTGGGTAAGCATTTCAACTGATTTTCCAACAAGCTCTGATTCTCCACCACCTGCAGTATTCTTTAACAGATTATGAGCTTCTTCCAGTACAGTCACATGCTTAAGACCGCTGTTGTTAGATGTCTTCTGATCCACTCTGTATTCATTAAGAATATAAACCATAAGACCCATGATCAACGCTTTTGTCTCGCCGGACTTCACGCGGCTAATATCCAAGATACAATTCTGATCAAACAGATACTCGTATGGCGTTTGCTGTGTTGTAAAGATAAACTTATTCAGTCCAACAGTGAGAGATTTCACTCTTGTAACCAATGCACCAGTATAATTTCCTTTTACCTCTGCAGAATATTCTGTATCATCAATCAGGCGTTCCAACTGCTCTGCCAGAATTTCAAAATCCGGATATTCCACTTCATCACCTTCAAAAGTTGATGAACCAAGATCCCATCCGACTAATTCATAAGATTTCAAGATTGCATCTTTCAAGAATGCCGGCATTGCATCATACATTGGCCAACAAACACTGAAAATTTCTACAAGTCCATCAACATGCTCCAGAACGTGGATAGAATCCGGAAATTTAAATGGATTCAGATTAATTAATTCAGCCACCTTAGGGTTCGTTGAATAAACTCTTACGTCGTCCCAGTTTCCAAAAACATCTTTATATTCACCTTTAGCAGGCTCAACTACCAAGAAAGGTATTCTGTCCTGATGCATCTCGCTAAGCATCTGATATACTGTATTACTCTTACCTGAACCAGTCGATCCGGTAATAAACGTGTGCATATTCAAACTCTTATTATCAAGTTCAACTACTTTGTTTGTAATCTGTCCCAGATCAAACACCTTACCAAGTGTCATACGATCTTCAGGACGCAATGACACATTCTGAGGAAACAGTTGATAAGTAGTTACTTCTTTTCCAAATTCTGCATGTTCAATCACTGGTAATCCTGGCACAGAGGATCTCGGAAGACCCAGATGAAGACCAAGTTCTTTTCCACTTACCGCTGTTGCTGCAGATACAGTTGCATCATTATAATATACAAATTGTGGGTGTGCATATCTTGAGAGATATGTCGTAAGGGTATGGAATTCCTCTAATAAATACGCATCATTGTTAATTCTCCATGAATTGACTGCTGATACCTCACGTCCGGTATTCTCTCCATTCATAAGCGAACGATAGTTACTTGCCGCAATCTCTGCCGTAGACATATCATCTGATACAAAATATCCGGCAACATTCCACATACCATAACTGTCATACTCATTAGTCTTTTTCAACAACTGATCAAGTAATGACATCATTTCTGTAATTGCCTTATTTTCATAGGTAGAAGAAGTTGTTGTTGAACTTCCAGTTGTAATCTGCTCATTCGGTGCCAGTGAATTTATAAATCCATTAAACTGTCCTGTAATCTGACCACCAACCATTGCTCCACTATATCCACCGAGAACCGCTCCGCCTATTACACCTGCCAAAGAAACTGCCGTACTTGCTCCCATTGCAGCTCTTTGTTTACCATTCATTTCTTTAAGTGATTTAGTTTTTGATGTGGATGTGGATTCATTTTCAGAAATCTGCACTTTTTGATATGGTGAAAGCTTGCTATATAATTCCTGATAAAACTCCCGCAATTCATGAATGCTCTGTGGCATCTGGTTATCTGCAATAATCAATCCTGTAAATGCACGTCCACTCATTGCTAAGGATAATTTTTCAAGCCCCTGTACAAACTGTTCGTTTGACATATCTTTTTCAGATTTAGTATTCCCCACTACACTTACGGATGCTACATTTGTTGCTGACGATATCTTGTCTGAAAGTTCTTTTATTTTCTTTCTATCCTCATTTTCAATCTTCACACCTGGGAAATGACCAATCAATGTCTGTTTTAAAGTATCTCCCAATGTTACAGTAGATCTCTTCTTAGATGATTCATCAGATTCATTATTGCGTACACCCAGATAATAATTTGCGGTTTTCCCATCTGAATCAATTAAAATAAACACAGATGCATTGTATGTCGCTAATGTGTTAAACACAGTTGTGAATTTATCAGTAACAGATTCACCTTTCTGATAGACCATTTCCTTTATATGATATAGTCTGACATTACTGATCAAATCGTTCTCTAAAGGTGGAAGATCCATTATCGGTGCAATTTGCATTTCTGAAAGACGTGTGAGATATTTTTTTCTAATACCATCATCAATTACACTTAATCTGGTAGACAATGGCATGTCTTTCAAATCTATTTCATTTATAGGCATACTAATTATTCCAGTCTCCATAACTAATCCCTCTCTATCGTCTGCAGTTGTTCTCTAAATTGAGATAACCAGTCATTATCTTCCTGAAGTTTTCTTTCCTCATCAGATAATTGAGCCGATACTATTTCCTTATCTTTTGTCTTCTCGTTAATCAACTGCGATAAATGCTGGTGATAGGACTCAGCCATAAAATCATAATACTCTGACAGATTCTGAATACACTGATTAATGTGTTTATCTAATACAGGCTTAATAATATTTTGAACCGTACTTCTCCACTGTTCTAAATAACAAGTAGCAACCATAACAGGTTCACTCGTATCATCCGGTTTTTTAAAGAAACCAAAGAAATCATTTTTTGATTCTTCATATGTTATTAAGTCCAGTAATTTCGCATTGATTTCAGGGATGGTCATTGCCGGAAGTTTCGGAAGAATATTATTAGTTGGAGAATATTCCTTATCTATTCCCGGAGTTGCATATACTTCAGAAAATTCTTTGTCAATCTTTTCTGCTGTTTCCTTATACGTTGTCTCAACCGATGAAAGGAAACGGTCGATTCCATTCTGAACTAAGTAGATATAATCATGAGTGGCCGCTTCAATTTCACTATCTCCAGTGATTTTTGTTTTTCTGTTTTTCCACTTTGAAATCTGTTCAATAAGTATCTGCGTAATTTCCTTAAAGGAATATGGAACTTCAAAATTATCTCGCTGCACAAAGTATTCATCGGCTTCCTTGAGAGAATTCAAAGAAGATTCCAATGCATCGATTTCTTTATGGATTTCAGCGTTAGTAATTTCACTCTCTTTGTTTTCAATTGCTAAAACATCTGATATTTTTTCAATTTCATCTCTAAATATTTGAATAGCACTTCTGATAAATTCCGTAATAGGGTAGTTTCTAATAAACATCATTACTGAATCATCTTTATAGTTATTAATCACCTGCGGTTTTTCTACTCCCAAATCACAGATAACTCTTGTAACCTGAGCCCGATCCATCATCGGACTAATCATAAAGAATAGTTGTTCTTTTCTAACATCCTTTCTCTTAAGAATGATGTCTAGATCTCTGCGAAATTCCGGTTTGGTTTCTTCATCGATATAAAATACAATTGGCGTACTTGTTAAATCTGTATTTTTAAGTTCTATTGCATTTTCTACTCTCTCAAAAGACATTAGTGATCCAATATCTGATGGAACAGAACCTCTAATCATGACATATGGATATGATCCTTCAAAAATTTCTGATGTTTTTTTCCAAAAATCTTCAAAATCAAACTTGCGGTTCGGCGTATTCTTTAACCATGAAACTAATGCATCAACTTCTTTACTCTTAGTATCAGCATCTTCAATCTCATTCTTATGAGATATCCTAACATTTTCTTCACTAATCCCTCTTGCCGCAAAGGCTCTCTTGACATCTTCATAGTCTGGCTTAGTACCAATAAAATATAAGTTGAAATCATAGCCATTCATCTCGTTATAAAAGATTTCCGGCACAAGATGAACCCAATCTTTTAAAGGTAACTTTTCATATTTTTCAATCTGACTATTAATTTTGGGATCCTGTCCATTAAACTTTACCGCCGTACTAAGTAAATACGGATTATGATTCAGTTCTGCGCTAATCATCGAAATCCCTCCCCATACTCTTTATTTTATAATGTGAATAAAACTCTCACATATTCTTATTACTCAATATATAGAGAAAACCGACTGCCAATCATGACTGCCGGCTTATCTAAAAGACAACTTTATTATATCACCACAGTCCTACACTGTATAGAAATAAAGAATATTAACGTCTATGTTTATATTTCATTTGGAACTCATCTTTTTCTTTCTCCAATCCATCACTTAACAAAAATAACCTATATGTTCCTGAATAACACCTGTTTCCTGATATTCTCGAAAGAATTTATAAAGCATCTTACATACCATCAGATCAATGCCATCTGGACTTTTCATCCATGTTCCACTTGCATTTTTAATAGTGACTTGTCCGGCTCCCAACATGTCTGAAAAAGAATAATCTCTTGGTACTCTCTTCTCAATCAGCATCTTCCTTCCACTAGGCATCCGTTTCATTTTCCGATGAATTTCTGGTTCAACCAACGCAGCTCTATCGATAAATATTTCGTCATCTTCCATTTTTTGCATTTCTCGCCAGTCATCATTATTTACGTTATAACAACAATAACTGTAAATGAGCATGGTATCATCCGCAGCTATCAGGTTCATATATCCACCTATTCCTCTGCTCATATTGATCATCCTTCCAATCTGTGATTAATCTATCTGGGTCTGGTCTGGTTCTGTTTTGATATTACCATTCTACTACAAATGGAAGTACAAAAATCCTCACAACCAAAAACGGCAGTCTCTCTATTTTTTTGAGAAAAACTGCCGTTCCTTCGATCTTCCTGTTTCAATTTTTTACGGTTATAGCCTTTGCCATTTGCCATCGTGCGCGTCATGGGATTTAGTTCTCCCCAAGTATTTCGCTTCTTCGCGTAATACTCTTTCTGTGCCTTCTTCGATTTCTTATTGATCGGAACAAATTTTTCCATCTTGTTTTCCTCCTAAATAATTTGTAGAGTGAAGAAGAGCTAACCTTCTCCCTCTGTTTATTTAAGTTTCTTCAAATACTGTACCGGTACTGCCTTCGTGAGCCATACTTCATTTACAGATTGAAAGAATTCATAACCGTCATGGTACATCTGACTTGCAAGTACTTCATACACCACAGGTCTCCCATGTCGTGAGCCGACAATAGTTGCAGTTGCTTCATCACCAGATAAATGAACATAGAGACGGCTCTTTGGAATAAGTCCTTGTTCATCAATCGAGGCCACATATTTTTCTCCCGTTCCGTGATATAAGATTACCGGCGGCTGCTTCTTCGGAAGTTCTACATCCACGTCAATGGAATGTCCTTGATTTGCTCTGATCAAAGTTTTTTCTTCATTAAAAGAATATCTCTGCTTGCTATCTGTTTCCACAATCTTCTCAAGCATTGCCATATCAATGTACTGTGTCTTTGAGATACCGGCCAAAAGTTCTTCAACACTTGCCCATCCATGTTCATCTAACGAGATTCCGATAGTATCTGGCCTGTGTCGGAGAATCAAACTGATAAATCTACTTGTTTTATTTAAATCCATTTACATCACTCTCTTCCGTACCATTAATGAAGTTCTTTCAGTTTCTCCATTGTATATCCCATCGGATTAACGCTTTCTATTCCCTCAATATTTTCTCCATTGCCTTGGGATTTTCTCACTGTCTCTTTCATGAAGAACCACTTCAACCATATCACCAAAGCTCTTGCCAATCTGCTTGCGTATCTGTTTTGTAACGCCGATAATGTAACACGGAGTTCCCATTTTTACCACTTGCCCACGATACGGAATACCATCAAATGTAGCATTTACCAACAAACGCCCTTTTCCAAAAAGCTCTTTGATATCGTAAGGAACCTCTACATAGGCGGCATCCATATTCTCATTTTGAAGAATTCTTGCACAAAATTTTAATTCCATATTATTTGCCTTTCATTCTGTGAATATTATCCTCCGCAAATTCCAATTGAACAAAATCGCTGCGCGATGGCCTACCAAGGCTGTGGTGCAGTTTTTTTCTTTTTCTAAAAAAGGCAGTGACAGGATTGTCCCAAGATAGTATTGTTAAAGTACGACCAATAACAAACTTCAAACACGGGCTTAGTCCCGACAACTGCCTATGAAAATGATACCACCTTCAGGCTGCTTTCACAAGCAGTTTTATTTTGCAAATGCTCCTCCATGATGGGTAGTTACTGTTGTTATTACTACTTTTATTTCATGGAGGTTATTTTATGTACGAAGATATTTTTGAATTAGTAACTATTGCTGCACAGAAAAGGAATCTAAAGGAATCCACTACAAAGGCGTATTGTCACGCCCTTAGCCCTTTCCTGAATGCTACCGGTAAACCCTGGCAAGAACTTACTATAGCTGATGTGGATGATTACCTGACCACCAAAAGACTGATGGGCATTTTACCTGAAACCTACAACCACTACTATGGTGCTTTACGCTTCATGTACAAGCGTGTTCTCAAACTCAACTGGGACGAAGATGAAATTCCCAGAATGAAACGTGACCGCTCCCTGCCTACTGTTCTCTCAAGAGAAGAAGTGAATGCAATCCTTGATGTCACCACAAACCTGAAATACAAAGCCATCTTTGCTGTTATGTACTCCGGCGGTCTTCGGGTGTCTGAAACAACTCATTTGCATTATGAAGACATTTCCCGAAGCAATCACTCCATTCACATCCGCAATACCAAAAACAGAATGGACCGATACACCATTCTAGCTGACCGCACTCTCGACATTCTGACTCAGTACTGGTTTCAGTGCGGAAGACCCAGAAATATCCTCTTTCCAAGTCAGACAACCGGAGAATATCTGGATATCTCTGCGGTAAATCAAGTATTAAGAAGAAGCTCCGAACGAGCCAGAATCCCTAAGCATGTCACTTCACACGCATTCAGGCACAGCTTCGCCAGTCATCTTCTGGAAGCCGGATGTGATATTAAATATATTCAGGCATTGTTAGGTCACTTGGATCCTAAGTCTACCGAGATTTATCTTCATGTCAGTAACAAAACTTTACTTGGCATTAAAAGCCCTTTTGATATACAGGAGGATTCATAATGAAGCATCTTACTGTACAGGATATATTTCTACGGTTTTATCCTGAATACCTTGATAAATACACACCTTCTTCCCAGCAATCCAAAGTTGCAAACTGCATCATCAACTGCAAGACCGGTGCTTATGGTGCCAACGTAAGCATGTGTGAGGACTGTGGGCATCTGCAAATCCATTATAACTCCTGCCGAAACAGATGCTGTCCCATGTGTCAGGCTTTGCCTAAGGAAAAGTGGATGGACAAGCGACGTGAGGATGTGCTGGAAGCTCCTTACTTTCACGTTGTGTTTACTGTACCACAGGAGTTGAATCCTTTAATCTACAGTAACCAGCAGTTTCTCTATGACGCCATGTATCACTGCGTTTCAGCAACTATTGAAGAACTGACTTCCGACACAAAACATCTTGGTGCAAAGGTTGGATATATTTGTGTGTTACATACCTGGGGTTCTGAAATGAATTTCCATCCTCACATCCATGTCATTCTTCTTGGCGGCGGTCTGACAGCCGAAAATCAATGGCGTGATAAGGGCGAAGAATTCTTTCTTCCTGTAAAGGTACTTTCAAAGCTGTTCCGTGGCAAATATCTGGATGAACTGAAAAACCTCTGGGAAGAGAGAAAGCTTCAGTTTCACGGAAGCAGTGAAAAGTATCGTAACCATTATGCTTTCAAGGAACTCCTAAATACTTGCTATGAAAAGGATTGGGTTCCCCACTGCAAGAAAACCTTCAACGGTGCACAGTCCGTTATTAACTACCTTGGGAAATACACCCACCGTATTGCCATCAGCAACCATCGTATCATCCGCATGGATGAAGATACAGTTACTTACTATGTCAAAGACTACCGAGAAGAAGGCAAATGGAAGGAATTTACCATTTCCGGTGTTGAATTTATTCGCCGTTTTCTTATGCATGTGCCTCCTAAACGCTTTGTCAGAATCAGGCATTATGGGTTACTATGTACCAGAACCAAAACCAAACATCTGACATTATGTCGGAATCTCCTTGGCTGCAAACAGTATCTTTCCCGGCTGAAAGACCTGGATACTCCACAGATGCTCGAAACCCTCTACGGTATTAAGGTTACTGTCTGTAAATGCTGTGGCGGACACCTTGGAAAACCACAACAGCGGATACCACTACGTATTTAAAGCTTGATATTCATATTTTTTGAAAAGCCTCAGAAATGAGGTCTATTTGTCGTGCTTAGATTCAGAAACGAGTCATCTGCCACAATGGCACAACCTTTATCTTATAATAAAGTGTAAAGATTGAAAGTCCATACATATCGGCTCCGGTGACGCGACTTTGTTCACTATAGAAAAATCGAAATTGATGTAAACGATAGGGCAGTTTATCAAATATTGTAAGCTGCTTTATCGTTTACACCAACTTCGATTGGTTTCTAATCAATCTTCTGTTGCTTTCAAACTCTTTGTAAGCTTGGAATTTATCCTCGCGTTAGTACGAAACGTGGCCCCTCTTCACCTATTACTCCATTTGCAATAAAACCGCATTTTGCAAGCACTTTTTGAGAAATTATATTATCTACATCTGTTTCTGCTTCAATTGCTGTTACATTATTCTTTTGAAGTGCCCACTCAGTTACTGCTTTTACTGCTTCAGTTGCATAACCTTGACCTTGATATTCTTCTAAAATACCATATCCGATTTCTACAACACCTTTTGAATCGAGTCCTTTAAAGCATAAATCACCCACGCGAGTTCCATTATTTAATTCAATATTCCACATTGCATACCATTCCCATTCATCGATATGCTGTAGACAACCTTCTAACATTTCCGAATAAGCAACTTTGAGTTCCTCACATGGTTCTAAAGCAATAATTTCTTCCATTTGTTCTCTCGATGCAGGATACATTTTTATACGTTTTGTCTCTATCATGATAAATCCTCCTATACACTCTACCCATATCTACAAATTCAAATTCATGCGCGCTTTCAATCTCACCGGAAGACTGAAATTTTACTTTTCCTTATATTCATCTGGTATTGCTATTTGAAATGTTTCACACAACAGCATCACATCATGCACATCATTTTTATCGTGTTCATATCCCAAATGAAGCATTACCTGACTCAATGGTTCAATACAAGAAACAGTTATATCTCCAACTTTTCCAATACCGGAAAAAGTTTTTGATGGAAATATATCTCCCTCATAAACAATTCCGTCATCTGTAAATTCAAAACAATGTAAATCAATGATTCTTTGTTTATCATCTTTCCAGACAGTATGACCATCCGTTGTATAATCAGTATTTACTTCCTCAAATCCATGCTGCTTAATCACATAAATATAATCATGATAATGTTTCAGTTCAACAAACAAATCAATATCATTGTGTATTCTTGATTCTCTTTTAAGAAGTGCATCAACACCCCATCCGCCATCTAAATATACTTTAATTTCGTTTTGCAAAGCATATTTTATAATTTCACATGCATCTTCTGTACGTACCATAATCTATCCTCCAAATTCAAATCTTTGTATGCTTTCCAACTCACTAAAAGCCTGAAATTTGTCAGTCTTTCATCCTTTTTGTTATCAATCACCAATTAGCTGTAATCCATTAGGATTTAGCTGATATATTTTATCGCACACCTCTTCAATATACTTTCTATCGTGAGAAATGCTAATGACAGCCCCCGGAAATTCTCGGAGCATTTTTCTTATTACCGGACCGGACAATGGTGAAAAATTTCTTGTCGGTTCATCCAGAATAAGAACATTTGCACCACTTAAGCTCATCCTCAAGAGAAGCACTTTCGCCTTTTGTCCGCCTGATAACTCCCGAATCGGATGCTCCATTTCATCTGGTGTGTATTTAAGTGAACCAAGGTATGTTCTAATTCTTGTACGCTCTTCTTTATCTCCTGTTTTATCAAGGTAATCAACCGGTGTAACATCCAAATCCAGCAGGTCTTCATAAGTTTGAGGCATATATTCTGCTTTAATGTCATTCCGATTTAGGAGTTCTTCCGCTATCTTTTTTAGAAGAGTCGTTTTTCCTGCCCCGTTGGCTCCTATCATACAGATTTTTTCTGAACCTTTTATTTTTAAATGAATTCCTTCTGCTAAAATTCTTTTGCCATCCGGAGTCACAAGCTTTGAAAGTTCATATTCTATGACCGTTTTTCCTGCGGGAATGTGTGAGTTTTCATCCCCTAATTTGACAAAGATTGCTTCTTCCTGTTCCGGCATCTGAGTCATATTTTCATCTTCTTTTTCAAATCTTCGTTCCATTGCCTTAACCGTATGCATTTTGTCCTTTAAGTTTTTGGCAACAGACGGTGCTTGTCTGGTACAACTTCTTAATGCACCTTGTACACTCTGCATAACTCTTTGATATTTTTCATCGCGAATCTTTTTCTCCCTACGGTCACTCAGTGCCCGCTGTTTTTGGATTTCAAATTTATGAAGCCGTTCTTCCACATAGCGTCTATAGGGAAGCTTTGCCACGGTATATCTCGCCTTTGTTTTTCGTATAATCTGCTCGATATGTATCACCATGTTGGCAGTACGCTCTATCAGCGTTTCATCGTGTGAAATAAAAAGCACAATGTGCTTCCAGTCATTTATGATTTTTTCCAGTAATGTAAGCGTCGCAATGTCGATGTCATTGGAAGGTTCGTCCAACAACAGCACAGAAACATCGCGAATGAAAAGCCTCATAAGTTGTGTCTTGACTTTTTCGCCTCCTGAAAGACTACCCATTGTCTGGTTACTGTAGAAAAAATCATTTTTCATTCCAAATTTTCCCGCAATAACAGACAATTCTTTAGGCGTTTTCTCCCAGAATATTTCCTCTTCAGAAAAATATTCGTATATTGTTTTTTCCTTATCTTCATCGAGCATCTCCTGCGGAAGATAACCAAGACGTTCGTGTCCCATTATCCTTTCCCCATCTGCTTCTATATAGTTTTCTACAAGCGACGGATTGTATATCCACTTCATTAATGTCGATTTCCCATTTCCCTCTTCTCCAATAATAACTGCCTTATCTCCATCATTTAGCACAAGGTTGAAATCATTAAGAATTATTCTCAGGTCTTTTTTATGTGTTAAATTTAATTTTTTTATCTGCAACATTAAAGTTTCTCCTTTTCGAAGTCTGAGCCAATTATTATTTTGAACACACAAAAACGAGTCTTTTTTGCATACGCAAAAATAGACTCGCTAAATAGACCCTTATTTCTTTTCCAAAAGGAAAACAAAGGAAATGCCTCTTGCGATAATCCAACTTAAGCGTACACAAAACAAACCTATTCTCTACAGGCTCAATAACTATATGTGTCTTACTTAAATCAAATTATCTATTAATCATTTCCTCACCTTACACAAAATGTGCCTTTCTTTCTTCTAATGGCAATACTATCATACTGTATTTTTTGTGTCAATACATTTCACCTTATGGAAGTGCAAATTAAAATTTTCTGTTCCCTATAAAATTAATCTATCGGGATTCACCAAATCGCCAAACAACAATTTGTACTTCCATTATAATATCATCAATTTAATTTGCATACTATGCAAATAATACTCCTGTAAAGAACTCCTTAGCACTTGCAAAGAATGCTGCCACAATATCCCAAGCACCCATCAATAAATAACTGATTACAAGTATAGCAACAGCAATTCCGAGGTTATTCCACTGCTGTAATACAAGGGCAATAATCGCACATAGCATAATAACAAGATTGAATACCGTAGCTGCCAAACCATAGATTCTTGAAAAAATGGTCACGATATAAAACAAAACTGTCATAACTAGAATCATAGGTATAGCAATTATTTTTCCCAACACTTTTACCGCAAACATAATCAGATTCTCCCTTCCTTCTTCTCATTCTGAACCTTGTAAGATATTAGATCCAATACATACTTTGGCATGGCTCTTCGTCCTAATTCCCATTCCTGCATTGTCCGGTATGGAATTCCGAGCCACTCAGCAAAGTCTTTTCTATTCATTCCTGATTCTTCGCGAATCATTTTGAAAGCATATGCCATTATTCTACGCTCCCTTATTTTTTTATCTTCATACTTATCCACTTCAATATTCATCCCATCTGCTGTATATTTCTTTTCTTCCATAATGGCTCCTTTCATGTAGTCAATGCGTGTATCTATAAGAAATATTATACGCACGCATTGACTACACGTCAAGTCATTATTTGTCAATTACAGCATACTGCGGAAAATCATGGTTAACCTCTGCCTGATAATAACCGCTGATGGTACTCGGCGCATTAAACAATGTGGTAAGCAAATATTTCTTGATATTGCGCACTTTTGTTGTATTGCTCTTAAAACAATCAATTGCATACTCGATATGTGAACTGTTCAGTTTCAGAAACTTACTTCTCACAAGTTCAGCCGGATATCTGTTGGATGCAACAATGATTACGTCATTCTTACAAAGCACCGTCTCCAGTATCAGGTCATAAATACCATCAATCAATTCCTTTTCATACGGATAACGTTCTCTCAAAATATCAATCTCAATATTTTCTCTGATGATTTCTGAATATGCTTCTATTTCTCTTCGCATCCCATCATTTCCAGATACGATAAGATTAGATTCAGTATTACTCAGTTCAGTATTATTTATATTATTCTTATTCGTGTGAATTTTTTTCACTTCTGGAAGTGTAATTTCTTCACTTCTAGACATGTCCGAATTACACTTCAAGACGTGTAATTTCTTCACTTCTGGAAATACCGTTTTTTTATCAGAAGTGTTATTTTTACACTTCTGAACATCCTGAACCATAAACTGTTTCAGATAAATCATGGTTGGTTTTCCTTGTCCCTGACGCTTCTTCTCTATCAGACCTATGCCATCTTCTGTATCTAGTTCCTTCATAATAGAGATAGCTTTTTTGTTACTACATCCCAGGGCATCCATAATATCATCCAGAGAGTAATATATGTATGCTCTCCCTTCATCATCCAACCACTGATTTTTCATGGATAATGACATTCTATCCAACATCAGTCCATACAGAACCTTTGCCTCCACTGATATCTTTTTAAAATACTCCTCTGTAAATAACAACTTCGGTATCTTATAAAATGAATACTGATCCGCTTCCTTTCCATAGAAATAGGACAGCTTTATTCTATCGTCCATTCGATACTCCTTCCTGTTCCAGAAGTGCATTTTCTACACTTCTGAAACAATCTTCTTATATTTATTCTGTCTGTTTCTGTTCCGCACTCCACTGTTCTAAAAGCTGAATAATTACATTTTCACGTTCTTTGGCTGTGAAGTGTGACGGAAAATATTTATCAAGTTTCTTTTCTGAAAGTGATACCTTAGCAGATGAACTCTTCTTTGGCAATGCATCATTCATTATAGAAATAACACTGAACTGATTTGCTTTGGATAAGTTTGGATAATTCTTTAATGCTGATATCTGTACAGGCTTGATGAAACCATTGTCTTTGATATATTCACAAATCCAGTTTTGAATTTGTTCATCAAAATATGAAATATCAACTGCCATCACAAATTGCAATTTCTTCAAATCAATCATTTCTAATAACTCAGGTACTAAATAAGTTAATCTAATATATCTCTGAATACTTCTAGCACTTTCTCCTACTTGTGACGCCAGCTCCTGATCTGATCTTAAATGTGTGCCACTTTGGCACGCATTTTCTTTCGTTGGTCTTCCTGCGGAACGCTTCATTGCTTCAAGTTTCATTTTGTAAGCATAAGCCTTTTCACTAGGAAGTATCTCTTCTCTCTGAATATTCGCGTCCACCATTTTTATTATGGCTTCATCATCAGACATTTCGTTTACTATAGCAGGAACCTTATTCAGTCCTACAATACCCGCCGCATGTAATCTCCTGTGACCGGAAATCATTTCATAATCACCGTTCTGATCTGGTCTTACAATTACAGGGTTCAAAATACCATTTTCCCTGATACTTTCTACCAGAGTATCCATTTTTTCATCATCAAGAACCTTAAATGGATGATTTGGAAATGAATGAATTCTTCCTAATTCTATTTCCT
Organism: Dorea sp. YH-dor226; assembly: GCF_039832105.1. NCBI lineage: Bacteria > Bacillati > Bacillota > Clostridia > Lachnospirales > Lachnospiraceae > Dorea > Dorea sp. YH-dor226. The sequence goes on from NZ_JBDOHS010000019.1 coordinate 17,972, forward strand.
GAGTACCGGCAATCTCCGGTACTCCTAATAATTCATCTACTGATTGTAATTTGATTTTTCCTGCAACTCTGCTTCCCATTTTCTATGCCTCCTTTAACACTTCCTTTGTTAATGCCATATATGCAAACGCCGCTTTGCCCTTCGGATCATAAGAATAGATACTTCCTCCCTCTACACTGACCTCTGATGCCCTGACTGACATTGGAATTTCTGTTCCAAATACCTTGATAGATGCAGAATAAGTATCATACACCATCAATGAAATATCCCTCGCATAATTTGTTCTGTTATCTACCATTGTTAATAAGATACCTTCTATTTTCAATTTTGGATTCAACTGTTTCTTAACTCTGCCGATTGTCTTAATCAGCTGCTGTAAACCTTTGACCGGAAGGTATGCCGCCTGAACCGGTATAAGTACAGAATCCGCACAAGCCAGAGCGTTAATTGTTATCATTCCCAGAGAAGGCATACAATCTATAATAATGAAATCATAGAACTCTCTCAGCTTTTCCATCATTGATTTTATAATCAATTCTCTGCTCATCGCATTTACCAAAGATACTTCTATAGCTGACAATTCAATGTTAGCCGGAATCAAATCTACTCCTTCCCTATGATGAAGGATTGTCTTCTCCATATTCAACTTTTCATCATTTACAATGTTCATCATCAACGTTGCAAGAGAATATTCCATTTCATCCGGTTCCTCATAACCAAGGCTGATAGTAAGACTTCCCTGAGGATCCCCGTCAATCAGAAGCACTTTCTTTCCTTCTTTTGCTAATCCAATTCCAAGATTTACACACGATACGGTCTTTCCGACTCCACCTTTTTGATTTGATACTGCAATTACCTTACACATAAGCTTTTTCTCCTTTATTCATCCCAATATTTGTTCATGTTCATTTTCAGCATTTCCAGTATTTCCCGCCTCATCTGTTCCGCTGTATAGCTGGTAGGAAAGAATCTGTGAAGCTGCTCATTCTTAAAGACAACACGGTCAATGTCTTTCTGTTTGATTTCACTTAGGATATCTTCCATATCCTGTACCGTCAGTTTTCCTTCCGTACTAAGCTTCTTTATCCGAAGTGCTTGTGATAATGAAGGCGTACACTGTGCAAACTCCATTGCTTCCAACATTTCCTTCTGTTCCTTCTTATTCAGGTAAGACAGCTGCACAGCCGGCGTAAATCCCATGCTTCCGTCATCAACCTTTTCAAGCATCTCCGGTATCAGATCTGTTATCTTGATATACCTCTGAACCTGCTTTGGACTGTCTCCACATTCTTCGCCAATCAGCTCAATGCTCTTCTTGCCTAAATTGTGGTCCACCTGACCACATTTTCTTCTCCCAGCTCTTCTTTTGATTACTTCGTACTTCATCTTGTAAGCAAATGCCTTTTCACTGGGGCTGATCATTTCTCGCTGTAAATTGGAATCAACCATTGAAACTACTGCATCATCATCCTTAAGTACCCTAATGATCACAGGCACTTTCCGATATCCAATCTTCTCAGCAGCAAATTTTCTTCTGTGCCCTGATATGATTTCATAGGTACCATCTTTTCTCGGTCTTACAATCAGCGGATTAAGAATCCCATACTTTTTCACGCTTTCCTGTAATTCAATCATCTGACTGTCTGCCTTTACCTTGAATGGATGATTTTCAAAAGATCTCAGTCTCTCCATTTCAATCTCAACGACCTTTTCCTCTGTTACAGCTAATTTTTTCTTTTCTGCCATAGGCAACTTCCTTTCCCTGAACACACTCACTAACGCAAAAAAGTCCGTCCAGAATAGATTATTTTTCATCTAATCTGAACGGACTCTTCCGACAGGCCTTTTTTGGCAAGAATATAATGTTTTTCTTTCCATCTTTTCTTAGATTTACAACCCAAACCTCATCCTACTTTATACTTAATCCCTACGGATGACAGTTTTGAAAAATATGGATTGGTGACAAGAAATCATTTTCGCTGACAAAATCAGTTCTCCATACCATATTTCGCTGACAAATTTGTCACCGAAACTGCCATTTTTACATGAAAAAAGCAGCAATGATTTTCTAGTCATTACTGCTTAAATGAGCGTTCCCTATAGGAATCGAACCTACAATAGAGTCTTAGGAGGACCCCGTTATATCCATTTAACTAAGGGAACAAATGCCGTATTTTCGGGCTTTTTCAGCCTTTTGGCTACGGTCGCCATATCTATGAATCCAATCACTTTCGTGATGAATTTCTATTGTAACTTACTTTGACATCCAGGTCAATCCTTACTGGAATCGAACTCTGACTTATCACTTCTTAAATTCCAAAGGTGTCAACCATGGTTGAACCTTAGGAGGCGCTTGTTTTATCCGTTAAACTAAGAGGACATTACCGATTTTTGGCTTAAACACTGGGTTTTTGCCACTTTGGTTCGGTAACCGTTTTATGATTTTCAGCTAATTTTGATTAGCTGGATATCATCAGATTATTCATTTTATTAACAGCAGAGCATCCGCCAAAATGGGGAAAGCTTCGTTGTTAATTTTGTCTCTTCCAGAATAGATTCGAACTCCAAGTTCTTTTTTCATTTTTCCTTCAGGGTTCAGCCGCGGCTCCTTCTTAGGAGGCTATTGTTATATCCATTTAACTAAGGGAACCTGTTTATCACGCTTTTCTATTCTATCATTTCATCATATGAAAATCAATAGAGGGCAGGGTTAATTTTAAAAATTAATCCTGCCCTGCATCCATACTTCTCCCCGGAATCTTCTTCCTACAGCCGGTTCTCCCATAACTTCTTTTACCGGAACACAGATATCAAAGGTAAGTTCGTTTACTTCCAGCTTCATGATATACAGCATTTCCTTTGTATATTCATTTTCCATCTTCTGATATTCCAGTATCTCACCCATGATCGAATATCGGTCACATTCTACTCCATACGGCATGATATAGGTATCCACGATACTGAATACATCTTCTGTGATCAGTCTTCTGGATACTTCAGAATATGTATCAATATCTTCCAGTGTCAGGCTTTCTATTGCTGCAGGATCACCGGATTTTGCGGCGCTCATCAGCATCATTCTGTTTTGCGCTGTTTCCTGCTGCTTCTTTTCCTGTTCTTTATTTTTTTGTACCGGCAATAATATGGTCCCTCCATTACAGAGGCCAGCCAGTGTAATGGAGGTATATTTTACAGAATTCTTATATAACTGTTTTTCTTTCAGATATTCAGACACATTCTGCAGATGGAAGATAAGGCTGATTCCTATTTTCAGATCTTCGCAGATTCCCACATAGGCTTCACGGTCTATCCGCCTCTCTACATATACGTCTGCATATGAAGTAATTCCGGTTCCTAAAAAATAAGGTAGATAATAACGTTGGGTAAATTTTTCATGGATATCCATATCTCCGAATACGGCAATTCCTATCCCGGCACCGTACTCTTTTACATACTCACAGAAATCTGTTTCTTCATCCAGAGTTATCAGATGATGCTCTGTGTACGATTCTTCAACCTGATACAATATTCCATGTAATTCCCGTTTATTATTTATATTGCCAAATCCAATTGATTTCAGATATTGATGCATCGCATATTCCTTATATGAAAACCCCGTTTATTTATTAGGTACAAGCTTTGTTGTTCCACCCATGTATGGCTGAAGAACTTCCGGAATTCTTACAGTTCCATCTTCCTGAAGATTATTTTCCAGGAATGCGATCAGCATTCTCGGAGGTGCAACGACTGTATTATTCAGTGTGTGTGCAAAATATTTACTTCCATCAGCACCTTTCACACGAATACCAAGTCTTCTTGCCTGAGCATCACCAAGATTTGAACAGCTTCCTACTTCAAAGTATTTTTTCTGTCTTGGAGACCATGCTTCTACGTCACATGATTTTACTTTCAGGTCTGCAAGGTCACCGGAGCAGCATTCCAGTGTACGAACAGGTATATCCATAGAGCGGAACAGGTCTACTGTGTTCTGCCATAATTTATCATACCAGATCTTGCTTTCTTCTGGTTTGCATACAACAATCATTTCCTGTTTTTCAAACTGATGAATTCTATATACTCCACGTTCTTCAATACCATGTGCCCCTTTTTCTTTGCGGAAGCATGGAGAATAACTGGTCAACGTCTGTGGAAGTTTTTCTTCTTCCAGCATGGTATCGATGAATTTACCGATCATAGAGTGTTCACTGGTTCCGATCAGATAAAGATCTTCTCCTTCGATCTTGTACATCATAGAATCCATTTCTGCAAAGCTCATAACACCGGTTACTACATTACTTCTGATCATGAATGGAGGAATGCAGTAAGTAAATCCACGATTAATCATGAAGTCACGTGCATAGGAAATAACTGCCGAATGAAGTCTTGCAATATCTCCCATCAGATAATAGAAGCCGTTTCCGGCTACTTTTCCGGCACTCTCAAGATCAATTCCATTAAAAGATTCCATAATCTCTGTATGGTATGGAATTTCATAATCAGGAACAACCGGATCACCATATTTTTGGATTTCTACGTTCTCACTGTCATCTTTTCCAATTGGAACAGAAGGATCGATGATATTAGGAATTGTCATCATGATCTTCTTAATGTTTGCTTCTACTTCTTTTTCTTCAGCAGATAATGACTCTACTCTTTCTGCATTTTCCTGAACTTTTTTCTTTAATTCTTCTGCTTCCTCTTTTTTACCCTGTGCCATACATGCACCGATCTGTTTTGATATTTTGTTTCTATCTGCACGGAGTGCTTCTACTTCCTGCTTGATATCTCTGTTCTTTTTATCTAATTCTAATACTTCATCTACCAGTGGCAATTTTTCATCCTGAAATTTTTTCTTAATATTCTCTTTTACTACATCCGGATTATTTCTTACAAATTTAATATCTAACATTTTTTATCCTCCTCATGTTATCCTTTATTACTTTTTCTCAGTCTCCATGTTATAAGCATCATGAAAGATAGCCCGATCCAATGCTTCAGCTTCTTCTTCGGCCAGTTCTACATAGCTTTCTCCCTTCACAATCTCTTTTACATATGTGTAACAGCCTTCTCTGCTGTGCATTGCATTGATTATCCAACCATTGTTGTTATTGTCGAGCATTGCAAGCGCAAAACTGAGTTTTCCTCCCATCTCATTAAAGGCATCATATTTTACAATTCCTATTTTCTGATAGGTGCTTTCCAGTCTTTTATTGATTTTCTGAATATCCAGACGATTCTGTTTTGTATATTTCAAAATCGCCTCTACCTCAGCAAATCTTTCCTTCATGCTCTCTTCCAGAGTTTTTCCATCTTTTCCACGCATAAACGTCATATAACTGCTTTTCAAACGATTATATTTCATGGTTACATTTACATATAACACAAACAGTACTATGATTAATATTAACAGAAATATGAATATAAACGCCGGATCGATTCCCAGTGCCTTAAGTATCTTACTATCCATTATTTTTACTCTCCTCTTTTAATGCTCATTATCATTTCGAACATTTGTTCTAATTCATCATCTGAATAATATTCTATTTCAATCTTACCTTTGCCTTTTCCCTTTGATGATATACTTACTTTTGTACCAAATATATCTTTCATTTTGTTTTCAAGGTCCCGATATATAAACGAATTTTCAACTACTTTCTTCTCTTTTGGCTTCTTCGGATTTTTAATTTCTTTTACGAGTTTTTCCGTTTCTCTTACGCTCAGTTTTTCATCAAAAATCTGACTGGCAAGTGTATACTGAAGTTCCGGATCATCAATCGCAAGTAATGCTCTTGCATGTCCTGTAGTGATCATATCGTCTATAATCATCTGCTGTACTTTTGAATCCAATTTCAAAAGTCTCATTGAATTTGTTACAGCTGTTCTGCTCTTTGATACTCTTTCTGCCACTTCATCCTGTTTCAGATTGAACTCCTCCAGAAGCCTTTTGTAAGCCATTGCTTCTTCAATCGGATTCAGGTTTTCTCTTTGAATATTCTCAATCAGTCCTATTTCTACAATTTCCTGATCGGTATATTCCTTGATAATGACAGGTACTTCCTTGATCCCGGCAATCTTTGCTGCTCTCCATCTTCTTTCACCAGCGATAATCTCATAATAGTCTTTTCTTTTTCTAACAATCAATGGTTGAAGAATTCCAAACTGTTTGATAGAATCTGCCAGCTCAAGAAGTGCATCTTCTTCAAAGCTCTTACGTGGCTGGTCCCTATTGGGTTCTACCATATTAATCTTCAGCATCTGTACGCCAGATTTCACTTGATCTTCTTTTTTTTCTTCTGCCGCCTTTTCTGATGTAATTGTCTTTATATTTTTATTATCGGGAATCAGACTATCCAGTCCTTTCCCTAACCCCTTCTTTTTTACCGCCATAATATTCTCCTATTCCCTGTTCATAACTTCATCAGCCAGACGCATATAACTGTCCGCTCCGGCAGATTTAGAATCATACAGATTAATCGGCATTCCATAACTTGGTGCCTCTGCAAGGCGGATATTTCTTGGAATAATTGTCTTATAAATATTTTGTTGTAAATTATCTTTTACATTTTCTACAACCTGTAATGACAGATTTGTTCTCGCATCATACATGGTAAATACAACGCCTTCTATTTCAAGTACTGGATTTAAGCGTTCTTTTACCAGTTCCACCGTATGTATTAATTGACTTAATCCTTCCAAAGCATAATATTCACATTGAATTGGTACTAATACAGAGTCAGCAGTTGTCATAGCATTAATTGTAAGCATATTCAGTGACGGAGGACAATCAATAATCACATAATCATAATTATCTTTTATTTTCTCAATAGCATTCTTAATGATATATTCCTTATCTTCTACACCAATCAACTCAATTTCCGCTGCTGATAGATCAATACTTGTCGGGATTACATCCAGATTATCAAGTGCATCTTTTTGAAGTACTTCTTTTACATCAGATTCCCCAATCATCAGATCATAAATATTTTTTTCAATTGAATCTTTGTCCAGACCTAATCCACTTGTCATATTGCCCTGTGGATCCATATCAATAGCAAGAACTTTCTGCCCTTTTTCAGCGAGACATGCAGATAAATTAATTGCTGTGGTCGTTTTTCCTACCCCGCCTTTTTGATTCGCAATGGCTATAATTCTTCCCATTTATCTATCACCTTTCTTTTTTAGCATGATATTAGTATATCACTTTTTAATTTAGTTATCTACATAATGTTTCACGTGAAACATATATTTTCTGTTTTACATAATATATTTTTGTTTTTTTATCATTTTATAGTGCTGATATACAAGATGTTTCACGTGAAACATTCTATTATTTTTACAAACATTTTCGATTTTCAATTATTCACATTTAAGGCTACCTTATCTATATTACACACTTATATATACGATACTTATATATTCCATATTCTCATAGATATTTAGTTCTTATTTTATATTACTACTTCTATAAATGTTTCACGTGAAACATTATTGTTATGTATTGGATTATAATATATGGCAATGTGTAAATTATCTATACTCATTCTCAACACATAACATTGTGATACTAACTCTAACCAGACGAACTTATCTCCATATTTTCAGTGTAGTAAATGTTTCACGTGAAACATTTACATAATTTTTTAGATATAGTATAATTATAACAAATAAAGAAAGTGAGGTTACATTATGAGCTGGAAGAAAAAATTGACTATTGCTGGCGCAGCAATCGGTATCACCACACTCACATTACATATGATAAATAAGTTTATATATAATAAAGCATCTGATAAAGAAACTGATCTTACAGGAAATAATTACAAATGGAAATTTGGAAATATATTTTATTTAAAACAGGGAACAGGTAGTCCTGTATTATTGATTCATGACTTATCCTGTTATAGTTCTCACATAGAATGGAATAAGATAATTGATGAACTTTCATCCACACATACTGTATATGCAATTGATCTTTTAGGATGTGGAGAATCAGACAAGCCTAACATTACATATACATGCTACATGTATGTTCAGCTGATTAACGATTTTATAAAAGATGTAATCAAAGAGAAAACTGATATAATTACAACCGGTATTTCCGGAACTTTTACTGCGTCTGCATGTCAGAATAATCCTTCCAATATTGACCGTATTATATGGATTAATCCGGAAAGTAAGCATGAATTATCAAAAATCCCAACCAGATTATCAAAAACAAGAGCTGCTTTAATTAATATTCCTGTATTCGGAACTTTCCTCTATAACACAGTAACCAAAAAAGAACAGGTAAATAAACTCTTTCGTGAACAATACTATTACAAAGAAAATAACATTGATAATAAGCTCGTTGATCAGTACTACAGCAATGCTCATACATCACATGCCGACTGCAAGTATCTGTATTCCAGTATGATTGGAAGATACACAACGATTAATATATCACATTGTCTGAAATCATTGAATAATAGTATTTATATGATTATTGGTAAAGGAAATTATGAAAATGAGATTATTGCAGATGAATACAAGATACTTGTTCCTGCGATAGAGATAATAGGAATAGATGACACCAATCATCTGCCACAATTAGAGAATCCAGAAGAATTCATGGAACAGATTGATATTTTACTAAACGAATCATAATAAAGGGATTATTGAAAATATATTCATATCACCCTGTCAGTATGCAATGATTACAAGAAAAGCTGAGGTAAGCGAATGAGCGTCGAAGCGTTCTTGTAATCATTACATACGTCAGGAGGATAACAAAAGAATTTCCAATAATCCCTTTATTTTATAGGTTCTTTCGATGGCAGGCCCGCTTTTCTCGGATATTTTTTTCCGGTACTTTTGATCTTTTCAATTTGAACCAATGATCTGCCAATATCCGTTCCTGGTAGTTCAAATTTTTCAATCTTTCTGATCTTTCCACCGAGTACCTGAACAGCCTTTTTTGAAAGATCTATTTCTTCATCAATTTCTCCTGATTTATAAGGAATGAAGTATCCACCTTCTTTTACATACGGAATACAATATTCGCTCAGAGTTGCAAGGTTTGCTACTGCCCTTGATACACACAGATCATACTGCTCTCTGTATGTTGCCTGTTTTGCAAAGTCTTCCGCACGGCCATGGATTGTGTAAACATCTTTTAATTCCAAAGAATCAATCACAGTATCTAAGAACTTAATTCTTTTATTCAGAGAATCCAATAATGTAACCTTCAGATGAGGAAAGGCAATCTTTAACGGAAGTCCAGGAAACCCTGCGCCTGTTCCAATATCAATTACGGTTCCGATCTGTTTCATATTCATAACTTTAATAATTGAAAGGCTGTCAATGTAATGCTTTTCCCACACTTCATTATACTCAGTAATTCCTGTGAGATTCATAACCTTATTCCATTCAACCAGAAGATTAAAATAAGTATCAAATTGCCGGATCTGATTCTGGTCAAGAACTACACCCAGGTGTTCAAGTTTTTCAACAATATTCTGATTCATAATATTCTCCGTCGATATGATAATATTAACTATTTATGAGTGATGAGCAGCACTGCTCAAATATACAAGTAAAACAGATATATCTGCAGGGGATACTCCGGATATTCTGGAAGCCTGGCCAATCGAAATCGGGCGATATTCTTTCAGCTTCTGAACTGCTTCTATGCGAAGACTCTTTACATCATCATAATCAATATCATCCGGAATTTTTTTATTTTCAAGCTTTTTAAATTGCTCTACCTGCTTTTTCTGACGTTTAATATATCCCTCATACTTAAGAGAAATATCTATCTGTTCTATAACTTCTGTCTCAAGTTCTTCCGGTAATTCAGGCCTGGAACTGTCAATGTCTTTTACAGCAAGATAAGATAATTCCGGACGTCTGATCAGCTCAGCAATGCTGGTTCCTGAATTCAGAGGTGTACTCCCATATGAATCAAGTAACTTCTGCACAGATTCCGTATTTCCTACATGTGCATGACTGAGCCTCTCAATTTCAGACTGTATGAATTCTTCTTTTTTCAGAAGTCTCTGATATCGTTCTTCCGATATCAGTCCTACTTCATACCCCTTTTTTGTTAATCTCTGATCTGCATTATCCTGTCTTAAAAGCAGCCGATATTCTGCTCTGGAAGTCATCATACGATAAGGCTCATGACTCTCTTTTGTGACCAGATCATCGATCAATACACCTATATATGCTTCTGATCTGTCGATGATCATAGGTTCTTTTCCTTCAAGCTTTCTGGCTGCGTTAATTCCCGCTACCAGCCCCTGTGCAGCTGCTTCTTCATATCCGGAACTTCCATTAAACTGTCCTGCACTGAACAACCCACTGATATTACGAAATTCCAGAGATGGCTTTAACTGTCTTGCATCGATACAGTCATATTCAATTGCATAAGCATTCCGGACGATTTTAACATGTTCAAGTCCAGGCACAGAACGGTACATTGCATATTGTACATCTTCCGGGAGTGAACTTGACATACCTCCGATATACATCTCATCTGTCTCAAGTCCTTCCGGTTCAATGAATACCTGATGTCTTTTTTTATCACTGAATTTTACCACCTTATCTTCGATTGAAGGACAGTATCTTGGTCCGGTACCTTCAATCATTCCAGAAAATAAAGGTGACCTGTCAAGATTGGCTCTGATGATATCATGTGTCGTCTCATTCGTATAAGTTAACCAGCAGGACGCCTGATCGATCTGAACATCTTCGGGATTCGTAGTAAAGGAAAATGGAACGACTCTTTCATCACCAAACTGTTCTTCCATCTTGCTGAAATCAACCGTCTTTCTGTCTATCCTTGCCGGTGTTCCTGTTTTAAACCGGTACATTTTTATTCCAAGCTCTTTCAGGCAGTCTGTCAGATGATTTGCAGCCTGAAGTCCGTTCGGACCGGTGTAAGTGCTGACATCTCCGTATATACAACGGGCTTTCAGATAAGTACCCGTACAGAGTATGACTGCACGACAATGATAGATCCCACCGGAATAAGTCTGCACACCTGTCACCTGACCGTTTTCTGTCATAATATTGGCAACTTCTGCCTGCTTGATCTCCAGATTTTCTTCACTTTCCAGTACCTGCCTCATGGTTCTGCTGTATCTTGCCTTATCTGCCTGTGCGCGAAGAGAGTGAACAGCAGGACCTTTCGACTTATTCAGCATTTTTGACTGAATAAATGTACGGTCAATTACTTTTCCCATCTCTCCTCCAAGAGCATCCAGTTCACGGACAAGATGCCCCTTTGAACTTCCTCCTATATTCGGATTACACGGCATCAATGCAATACTGTCTACACTTACGGTAAACATGATCGTTCGAAATCCGAGTCTTGCTGTTGCAAGTGCAGCTTCACAGCCCGCATGTCCGGCACCTATGACAGCCACATCGTACTTATCACTATTTTCCCATACAGAATTTGCTGAATATCTCATTGACCAAATCTTCTCCTATCGTTTCACCGGTGATACTTCCAAGTGCCTCATACGCATCCATAAGATCGATGGAATAGAAGTCTTCCGGCATTCCGGCATCGATACTTTCATTTACACGATTTAATGCCTCACAGGCATCCTGCAATGCAGTTTTGTGCCGTATGTTTGTAATATATATTTCATCGTTAAATGAAAGATTTCCTGCAAAAAACATATTTTTTATTGCTTCTTCAATTTTTTCGATTCCATCTCTTTTTTTAGCTGAAACCTCAATAATTTCAAGGTTTTTAACTATTTTCTGATTACGATTACATGAAGGATTACTTGCAAAATATGCTTTTTCTACATCTTTCTCAGTTACTATCATATCTAAATCTGACTTATTTAGCAAGATAATTGATTCTTTTCCTTCAATCATATGGAATATCTCATAATCATTTTCATCAAGAGGGGAGGAAGCATCTATAACATAGATGATCAGATCTGCAGTATCTGCATAATTCTTTGCCTTATCCACGCCTATCTTTTCCACAACATCCGTTGTATTTCTGATTCCTGCCGTATCCATAATATTGAGAGATATTCCCTGCAGATTGATGTGTTCTTCCAGTACATCTCTGGTAGTACCTGCAATATCTGTCACGATTGCTCTTTCTTCTCCCAATAATACATTTAATATAGAAGATTTTCCCGCATTTGGTTTTCCTACGATTACAGTCTGAATACCTTCTTTTATGATTCTTCCATTATCACATGTACTGAGCAATTTTTTTATTTCAGCAATTAGCTCATTTACCACGATCTGAAGTTCTTCCCCATATCCATCTACACTGATATGCTCCGGATCATCCAAAGCAGTTTCTATAAATGCTGTGTGGTAAATTATTTTATTTCTAATTTCACTAATTTTTGACTTGATATTGCCTTTTAACTGATTTACAGAACTTTGCAATGCATATTCGTTCTGGGACATGATCATATCTCCAACTGCTTCCGCTTGGGATAAATCGATCCTTCCATTTAAAAACGCTCTTTTGGTAAATTCACCCGGTTCCGCCGGAACAGCTCCATTTTTTATTAAGATTTCCAGAATACGCTTAACAATATATACACCGCCATGACAGTTGATTTCTACCGTATCCTCTCCTGTATAACTGTGCGGACCACGCATCAGCATCACCAGAACCTCATCTATCGTCTCTTCATGGTCTGTAATATATCCATAGTGAATGGTATGTGATTTCTGATCTGATAATTTTTTTTCTTTTTTTCCTTTGTATATTCTGTCAGCAATCTCAAAAGAATCCGGGCCACTCATTCTTACAATTCCAATTCCGGAATTACTCATGGCTGTAGATATCGCAGCAATCGTAGAATTATAATGATTCCTCATATCATGCTCCTTTCAGAAAAAAAATGAACTGTTTCATAATAATCAGTTGTCTATCTGTATTATGTAACAGTCCATTTTACTCATTAACGATTATTTCTGTTGCGAACCAGAGTTACAACAACTCTTCTGTATGGCTCTTCTCCTTCACTGTGTGTGGACACTGCAGGATCTGCCTGAAGTGCTGAGTGAATAATTCTTCTTTCATATGGATTCATAGGTTCCAGAGATACGGTTCTTCTTGTTCTCTTTACCTTGGCAGCAATATTTTTCGCAAGATTCTCAAGAGTCTCTTTTCTTCTTCTACGATAATCTTCCGTATCTAATTTTACTCTTACATAACCATCCTGCATCTTATTAGCTACTCTGTTGGTAAGATACTGAAGTGAATCCAGTGTCTGTCCACGTTTTCCAATCAAAATACCCATATTGCTTCCTTCCATATCAATAGAAAGAGCACCTTCTTCATCTATCGTAGATGTAACTTTTACATCCGTCATATCCATTGCATTCAATACATCATAGATGAATTTCTCACAGGTTTCAATTGTCTGCTGTTCAACTTTTACAAGCTCAGGCTCTTTTTTCTCAGGAACTTCTGCCTCTTTTACCGGCTCTTCCGCAACCTTTGCTTTTTCTTCTTTTACAGGTTTTACCGGTTCTTCTTTTACGGGCTTTTCAGCCTTTCTTTCCGGTTTTTTCTTCTTTTCTTTCCATTCTCTGGCAGGTTTTGCAGGAGCTTTTTCTTTCTTTACTTCTTTGACCGGCTCCTCTTTTACGATCTCTTCTACCGGCTTTTCCTCTACTTTTCTGCGAGCCTTTATTACTGCCTGTTTCATTCCGATTCCAAGAAATCCGGCACTGCCTTTTTCAACCACTATATAATCCAGGCGATCACTCGTTACACCTAACTGGACCAATGCTTCTGTAATTGCATCGTCTAAATTCTTTGCCGATACAGTAATGTACTCTTCCATAACAGACGCCCCCTAATTATTTTCATTAAACTTCTTAACCATATTTGCTTTTGAAGCAAGGCTTCCGGCCTTTGCATTTTCTGCTTTTTTCTTAGCCTGTTCTACTTTTGCTTCTCTCTCTTTATCAGACATGGCTGACTTTCCGCTTCTTGCAGAATCTTTGATACTCTTTGCATTTGCCTGAGCCATTGCATTGATTCTTTCGGCTTTTTCTCCACGTTTCTGACGCTTTTCAGCAGCTTTTTCTTTATTCTTTTCAAGAATTTCTTCTACAGAGATACTCTTGAGATGTCTGTTGATCAGTACCTGCTGGAAACATCTTACAAGAGCACTGACAATCCAGTACAGACCAATACCTGTTGGAAGTGTAAATACCATGAATACAGAGAATAACGGCATTGTTACATTCATCGTATTCATCGTGCTTGCCATCGGATTATCTTTATCCATCTGCTGTCCGGATACAGCCTGTGACAGCTTGATACTCAGATACTGTGTCAAACCTGAAAGAACCGGAAGAACGATTGCTGTAATTATGATAATTACAGGAGCAAATCCATAATCTCCACTGTTCTTGATCATCGCAATAGGCGCGATCGTAAGATCAGGAATGGTAAGGAATGTATTTACAGCATCCGGAGCTGTCTTGATTGCCGGAACGTAATCTTTGATACTATAAATAACCGGATATAACGCAAACAACAATGGCATCTGAATCAGCATTGGCAGACATCCTGCAGTCATGGAAGTTCCATACTTATCATATACCTGCTGAATCTCTTCCTGCTGCTTCATCATAGAAGCCTCGTCACGCTTATTCTTGTACTTCTTCTGAATTGCCTGGATCTCCGGATTCATAACAGAAGACATTTTTGATGTTCTCTGTTGCTTTAAAGTAAGCGGAAGCATCAAAGTATATACAAAAAATGTATATAAAATGATAGATAATCCTACCAGTCCAACATCACTTGGCAACACTTTGTCCAGAAAGTTGTAGATAAAGTTCATTACTTTACCTAACAGCCAGCAAATCTGTCCTACAATCGGCCAGTTAGCGGCAGTCAATAAACTTGGTACCATAGCTTTTTTCCTCCATATGTAGTTGTAAATCTTTTAAGGAACAGGGTCGTACCCTCCCATGGTAAACGGATTACAACGCAATATCCTTCTCACTGCAAGATATCCGCCTTTCATTGCACCGTACTTTTCAATTGCTTCTATTGCATACTGTGAACAGGTAGGGTAAAACTTACAGGTGGATCCTCCTTTTAATGGAGAAAGATATTTTTGATAGAATCTGATGCCTTTTAACAGAATTCTTTTCATAATACATTACCACTTAATCTATAATTTCATGAAGATGACCCAGATGGAGCATTGCGCTGACAATATCTTTATAACCTTTTCCTTTAGCGCCTATTCTTGCTATCACAACTATATCATATCCACATCTGAATCGTTCTTCTTGTAATCTATAGCTTTCTCTGATTAATCTTGTCAATCTGTGACGTACTATACTGTTTCCTACTTTTTTGCTTACAGATATTCCCAATCTGTTCTGATCTGTCTGATTTTCCAATATATACATGACAAGATACTTATTGGCATAAGACTTTCCCTTCTTATATACATTCTGAAAATCCTTATTTTTTTTCAGTGATTCGGAATATTTCATTGCCTGTTTCTCCTAATTTTCAGAGAAGAAAAGGCCACATACATGCGGCCTACGCTGATAATCTCTTTCTTCCCTTTGCTCTTCTGCTTGCAAGTACTTTTCTTCCACCTGCTGTGCTCATTCTTGATCTAAAGCCATGTACTTTAGCTCTCTGTCTCTTTTTTGGCTGGAATGTCATTTTCATAGATATCCACCTCCTCATATTTTTCAAGGGATTATATCCCGATTTTTTCTTAAGACATCAATTCTGATTATATGCAAAAAAAGCCCGTACGTCAAGCAAAACCTGGATTTTTATAAATTAATTTATCCACAAAATGTGGATAACATGCGGGATTTAAGTGGAAAACATGTGGATATCATAATATTTTTTCATTTTTTTCTTTAATACAGGCACTTTCATCCTGTGTATAAAGTTATCCACAAGGATTAAAGATTGCTTAAATTACCATTTTGATGTAGAATAAAGAAGAGTGGGTTTATATGTAAAAATCCATGAATCAGATAGATTAGGAGTTTGTTGTAATGAATATAGTGAAGGAAAAATGGCCAGAAATCATAGAGCATCTCAGGGTAGAACATGAATTATCCAATGTATCTTTTAATACATGGATACAGCCTTTAAAAGTATACGATGTCATAGATAATACCGTATTTATATTAGTAAATATGAATGCCAGCGTCGAATATATTGAAAAAAAATATCTTCTTCCATTAAAGGTATGCATTGCTGAAATAACAGGTATTGAATATGAAGTTGTATTTATATCTGAAGATGATGACAAGATAAACGAAATTCAGAATATGGCCATTGAAGCCACTCAAAAGAAACGTACCAAATCTGCTGCAGAAAAAGCAGGATTGAATCCAAAGTACACATTTGACACTTTTGTAGTAGGCGGAAATAATAACTTCGCTCACGCAGCTTCGCTGGCCGTTGCCGAATCTCCCGGGGAAGTATACAACCCCCTTTTCTTATATGGAGGAGTTGGACTTGGAAAAACGCATCTGATGCATTCCATCGCTCATTTCATATTGGACAAGAATCCAAAAAAGAATGTTCTCTACGTTACCAGTGAGACATTCACCAATGAACTGATTGAAGCATTGAAGAACGGTAAAACCGCAGGAAATGAATCTGCGATGTCGAAATTTCGTGATAAATATCGAAACAACGATGTACTGTTGATTGATGATATACAGTTTATAATAGGAAAAGAAAGTACACAGGAAGAGTTCTTCCATACGTTTAATCACCTGCATACATCAGGAAAACAGATCATTATCTCCAGTGATAAGCCTCCAAAGGACATCGAAACGCTCGAAGCCAGACTTCGAACCCGTTTCGAGTGGGGACTCATTGCAGATATCTCTTCTCCTAATTATGAGACTCGTATGGCGATTCTTCAGAAGAAGATCGAACTTGACAATCTTGAAAAATATAATATTCCGAATGATGTTCTGGAATACATTGCCACGAATGTAAAAACCAACATCCGTGAGCTTGAAGGATCCCTGAACAAGCTGATTGCGTTATTTAAACTGAATAATAACGGGCCAATTGACATCACGCTTGCTGCAGAAGCCCTAAAAGACATTATTTCTTCTGAAAATAAGAGAGAAGTCACTCCTGAATTAATACTGGATATCGTATCCGAACATTTTGGAGTATCTTTATCTGATTTAAAAAGCAATAAAAGAAATGCAGAGATTGTATATCCACGTCAGATAGCCATGTATCTGATCCGCAGTATGACAGATACTTCTCTGAAGGCAATCGGTGTCATGCTTGGTGGAAAAGATCACTCTACGATCAAGCATGGAATAGAGAAGATTGATTCAGAACTTTCAACCGATGAAACATTATCGAATACTATCGGTATTATAAAGAAAAAAATCAATCCGGCATAATGTGAATAACTATGTGGACAAGTTCAGGATAAGTTATGGAAAACTATTGGAAAACTTTTTCTTCGGAAACAATAATATGGATAAGTCAAAGTTTTCAACAGCATATCCACACAAAATTCTTTCTTGTTCCACAAAGATATCAAAAGCCGGAAGGCTGATATTCAGAGGGCTGGAGGTACTTTTCCTCTTTTCCACATGCCCTAATAATAAGAAGACGTAATTATTTTATATATTTTATACATACACACCGCGCGAAAGGAGTTATACACATGAAAATAATCTGCAATAAATCAAATCTTGTCAAAGGAGTCAGCATTGTATCCAAGGCAGTACCTTCCAAAACAACAATGCCGATCCTTGAGTGTATCCTTATTGATGCAACAACTGATATCATCAGATTAACTGCCAATGATATGGAACTTGGTATCCAGACAGAGATTGATGGACAGATCGTTGACAGAGGAATGATTGCCATTGATGCAAGAATTTTTTCTGAAATTGTACGTAAGCTTCCTGACAGTGAAGTTGTTATTGAAACAAAAGAAAATCTTCAGACAGTGATTACCTGTGAAAAAGCAAAATTTGATATTGCAGGTAAGCCGGGAGATGAATTTTCCTATCTTCCTGTTATCGAAAAAGAGGATTCTATCAGAATTTCTCAGTTTACATTAAAAGAAATTATCCGCCAGACGATATTTTCAATATCAGACAGCGAAAGCAACAAATTAATGACTGGTGAATTATTTGAAATTAAGGATAACAGACTGAGAGTCATTTCCCTGGATGGACACCGTATTTCCATACGTCGTATTGATCTGAAGGATGATGTAGCTGACAAAAAACTTGTGGTTCCCGGAAAGACACTGATTGAGATCAGTAAGATCTTATCCGGTGAAGCAGACAGTGTGGTTGAGATTTCTTATACCAACAATCATATAGTATTTGAGTTCGATCATACGATTGTGGTATCCAGACTGATCGAAGGAGAATATTTCAGGATCGATCAGATGCTGTCCAATGATTATGAGACCAAGGTAAGAATTAATAAAAAAGAATTGTTAAGCTGTATTGACCGTGCGACTCTTCTGGTGAAAGAAGGAGATAAAAAACCGATTATAATCAATATCGGAGATGAATTGATGGAGCTTAAGATAAAGTCACAGATTGGTTCCATGAATGAAGAAATCATGATCACAAAAGAGGGAAAAGACCTTCTGATCGGATTTAATCCAAAGTTCCTGATCGATGCGCTTCGTGTGATTGATGATGAAGAAGTAACACTTTATCTGATGAATGCAAAAGCACCATGCTTTATCAGAGATGATGATGAAAGTTATATATATCTGATACTGCCTGTAAACTTTAATGCAGTTGCTTAAGAGTCAGATGGAGGATAAGAGATGGAAACAATAAGACTGAGAGAAGATTATATTAAACTTGGGCAGGCTCTTAAGGCTGCCGGTCTGGTAGAATCCGGAGTTGAAGCGAAAGAAGTGATTCAGGAAGGGCTGGTTATGGTCAATGGGGAGACAGATACCAGACGAGGCCGTAAACTGTATGGTGGAGATATTGTAATATTTGACGGAGAAGAAATAAGAATTGAAGATTAAGTCTTTGAAATTAAAAAATTTCAGGAATTATGATCTTTTGAAATTAGACTTTGACGGTTCTACTAATATTTTTTACGGAAATAATGCGCAGGGAAAGACAAATATACTGGAAGCAGTATATCTTTCCGGGACTACAAAGTCGCACAGGGGAGCAAAAGACAGAGATATTATACAATTTAAGCATGATGAATCTCATATTGAGATGATCGTAGAAAAAAATGGTATCAGTTATCAACTGGATATGCATTTGAAAAAGAACAGTCCAAAAGGGATTGCTGTTAACAAGATTCCGATTCGAAAAGCAAGTGAACTGTTTGGTATTGTAAATCTTGTATTTTTTTCTCCGGAAGATCTGAATATCATAAAAAATGGACCTGCAGAAAGAAGAAGATTCATTGATCTTGAGCTTTCACAGCTGGACAAAGTATATCTGAATGATCTGTCTAACTATAATCGGATTGTGAATCAGAGAAATCATTTATTAAAAGAGATCGGGTTCAACAATCAGGATAATCTGAGAGATATGCTTGATATATGGGAAATGCAGTTGATACAGTATGGAGATAAAATTATTGAAAGAAGAAAAGGGTTCGTAGAAGATATTAATAAAATAATTTCTTCTATACATAAAAAGTTGACAGGAGGAAAAGAAGAACTTCGTGTTATATATGAACCCAGCAATGGAGAAATGACACTGGAACAGGCATTGAACAGAAGCCGGGAGAGAGACATTCGGATCAAAAGCACGTCTGTAGGACCGCACAGAGATGATATCTGTTTTATGATAGGAGATATGGATATCAGAAAATATGGATCTCAGGGACAGCAGAGAACAGCTGCACTTTCGCTGAAGCTTTCCGAGATAGAGTTAGTAAAACAAATGATTCATGACACACCTGTATTATTACTTGACGATGTATTGTCTGAACTTGATAAACACAGGCAAAACTATCTGTTAGACAGTATACATGATATACAGACGCTCATTACATGTACAGGTGTAGAGGATTTTGTAAATCATCGTTTTTCTATAAACAAAGTGTTCCATGTCCAGAATGGACAGGTAACAGGAGAAAACTAGGAGGATTAGAATGGGTACAGAAAAAGTACAGCACGAATATGGTGCCGATGAAATTCAGATACTGGAAGGACTTGAAGCCGTAAGAAAACGCCCTGGTATGTATATAGGCAGCACTTCATCAAGGGGTCTGCATCATCTGGTATATGAGATTGTGGATAATTCTGTGGATGAGGCGCTCGCAGGATTCTGTGATACAATCCATGTAAATATTAATCAAGATAATTCAGTGACAGTTGTGGATAATGGACGTGGAATTCCGATAGGTATTAACCATAAAGCGGGACTTCCTGCAGTAGAAGTCGTATTTACGGTTCTTCATGCAGGCGGAAAGTTTGGTGGTGGAGGATACAAGGTATCCGGAGGACTTCATGGTGTTGGCGCTTCTGTTGTAAATGCGTTATCCAACTGGCTGGAAGTAGAGATCTGTCACGAAGGAAAAATATATAAGCAGCGCTATGAGCGTGGAAAAGTTGTGGAAAAGTTAACGGTAATCGGGGATTGTGCACCGGATAAAACAGGAACAAAAGTAACATTTCTTCCGGATGATACGATCTTTGAAGATACCGTATTTGATTATAATGTACTGAAACAGCGTTTCCGGGAAATGGCATTTCTTACAAGGGGACTTAAGATCATCCTCAGGGATGAGAGGCCGGAAGAGCCGGTTGAAAAGACATTCCATTATGAAGGTGGAATCAAGGAATTCGTACAATACCTGAACAGAAGTAATACAGCTCTTTATGAGGATATTATCTATTGTGAAGGTGTAGTTAATAATGTGACTGTAGAAGTTGCCATGCAGCATAATGATGCATACAGTGATAATACGTATGGTTTTGTCAATAACATTACGACTCCGGAAGGTGGAACACATGTAGTAGGATTTCGTAATGCCCTTACAAAAACATTTAATGATTATGCAAGAAAAAATAAATTATTAAAAGACAGTGAGCCGAATCTGTCCGGTGAGGATATCAGAGAGGGACTTACTGCGATCATCAGTGTTAAGATCGAAGATCCTCAGTTTGAAGGACAGACCAAGCAGAAGCTTGGAAACAGTGAAGCAAGAGGAGCTGTAGATAATATTGTAAGTAAACAGCTTGAGATATTCCTGGAACAGAATCCTTCTGTCGGAAAAGTGATTGTGGAAAAATCAGTCATGTCTCAGCGTGCGAGAGAGGCAGCGAGAAAAGCAAGAGATCTTACCAGAAGAAAATCAGCGCTTGACAGTATGTCTCTTCCCGGAAAGCTTGCAGATTGTTCAGATAAGAATCCAGAAAACTGCGAGATCTATATTGTAGAGGGAGATTCTGCCGGCGGTTCTGCAAAGACTGCAAGAGACCGTGCAACACAGGCGATCCTTCCTCTCCGCGGAAAGATATTGAACGTAGAAAAAGCAAGACTTGATAAGATATATGGAAATGCTGAGATCAAGGCTATGATCACAGCATTCGGAACAGGGATCCATGATGATTTTGATATCTCAAAACTCAGATATCACAAGATTATCATTATGACAGATGCCGACGTCGACGGAGCACATATCAGTACTCTGCTTCTTACATTCCTGTATCGTTTTATGCCGGATCTGATTAAAGAAGGATATGTATATCTGGCACAGCCACCGCTTTATAAGCTCGAGAAGAACAAAAAAGTGTGGTATGCATACAGCGATGAAGAACTGGATCAGATTCTGAAGGAAGTCGGAAGAGATGGAAATAACAAGATTCAGCGTTACAAAGGTCTTGGTGAGATGGATGCAGAACAGCTGTGGGAGACAACCATGGATCCGGAACACAGAATTCTGCTTCGCGTAAAGATGGATGAAGAATCCACCAGTGAGCTGGATCTGACATTCACGACTCTGATGGGTGATAAAGTAGAACCAAGACGTGAATTTATAGAAGAAAATGCAAAATACGTGAAGAATCTGGATGTGTAGGAGGATAAAAAATGGAAGATAATATATTTGACAAAGTCCACGAAGTGGATCTGAAAAAAACAATGGAAACCTCCTATATCGACTATGCGATGAGTGTGATTGCTTCCAGAGCATTGCCGGATGTAAGAGACGGTCTGAAACCAGTACAAAGAAGAATTCTGTACTCTATGATCGAACTGAATAATGGTCCTGACAAGCCGCACAGAAAATGTGCGCGTATTGTCGGTGATACCATGGGTAAATACCATCCGCATGGTGACAGCTCGATCTACGGTGCACTGGTAAATATGGCACAGGAATGGTCTACCAGGTATCCACTTGTTGACGGCCACGGAAACTTTGGTTCTGTAGATGGTGACGGCGCAGCCGCAATGCGATATACAGAAGCAAGACTGAGTAAGATATCCATGGAGTTAACTGCCGATATCAATAAAAATACCGTTGATTTTGTTCCGAACTTTGATGAGACAGAAAAAGAACCGACGGTACTTCCGGCAAGATTTCCTAATCTTCTGGTCAATGGTACTTCCGGAATTGCGGTTGGTATGGCAACCAATATTCCGCCTCATAATCTCAGGGAGGTTATCAATGCAGTTGTAAAGATTATTGATGATCAGGTGGAAGATAAGGAAGAGACAACGATAGAAGAGATTCTGAAGATCGTAAAAGGACCGGATTTTCCGACAGGAGGTATGATTCTCGGAACAAGAGGAATTGAAGAAGCATACCGTACCGGACGTGGGAAGATTCGTGTGCGTGCAGTGACGGATATTGAAACCATGCCAAATGGGAAGAGCAGAATTATAGTTACAGAACTTCCATTTATGGTAAATAAAGCACGCCTGATCGAGAAAATTGCAGAACTTGTCAGAGATAAAAAGATAGATGGAATCACAGACTTAAGTGATCAGTCAAGCCGTGAAGGTATGAGAGTGGTCATTGAGCTTCGAAGAGATGCTAATGCCAATGTAATATTGAATCAGCTGTACAAACATACACAGCTTCAGGATACTTTTGGTGTTATTATGCTTGCACTGGTAGATAACCAGCCAAAGGTTATGAATCTGATGGAAATGCTGAAGTATTATCTTCTGCATCAGGAGGAAGTTGTCACAAGACGTACAAAGTACGAGCTGAATAAAGCAGAAGAAAGAGCACATATTTTAAAAGGACTGTTAATTGCGCTTGATAATATCGATGAAGTGATCAAGATTATCAGAGGCTCTCAGACGGTTCAGATTGCCAAAACAGAATTAATGGAACGATTCGGTCTTACCGAAGTACAGGCACAGGCAATTGTGGATATGAGACTTCGTGCTCTGACCGGATTGGAAAGAGAGAAACTGGAAGCAGAATATCAGGAACTGATGAAACAGATCGAACACCTGAAAGCAATTCTTGCAGACAGAAAGCTCTTACTTGGAGTCATCAAAGAAGAGATTCTTGTAATTCGTGATAAGTATGGAGACGAAAGAAGAACTTCTATCGGTTTTGATGAATTTGATATATCCATGGAAGATCTGATTCCGAGAGAAGATGTTGTGATCACAATGACAAAGCTCGGATATATTAAGAGAATGTCCAATGATACATTCAAATCTCAAAAGCGGGGCGGCAAAGGAATTAAGGGCATGCAGACGCTGGATGAAGATTATGTAGAGGAGCTCTTCATGACGAATACACATCATTATCTGATGTTCTTTACGAATACCGGGCGTGTATATCGTATGAAAGCATATGAGATTCCGGAGTCAAGCCGTACATCAAGAGGAACCGCAATCGTGAATCTTCTTCAGATGATGCCGGGAGAAAAGATCAGTGCAGTGATTCCGATCGAAGAATATCGAGAAGGAGAATATCTTCTGATGGCAACCAAGAAGGGATTGATCAAAAAGACACCGATTAAAGAATATGCAAATGTTCGAAAAACAGGACTGGCAGCAATCACGCTCAGGGAAGATGATGAGTTGATTGAAGTTAAATATACGGATAATGATAAAGATGTATTTATGGTAACAAAATACGGACAGTGTATTCGCTTTGATGAAAGAGACGTTCGTCCGACAGGAAGAACTTCTATGGGTGTTCGGGGTATGAATCTCACAGACCGTGATGAAGTAATCGGAATGCAGATTAATTCTCAGGGAAGTGATCTTCTGATTGTATCTGAAAAAGGTATGGGAAAACGTACATCTATCAATGAATTCACTGTACAGAACCGTGGCGGAAAAGGTGTGAAATGTTATAAGATTACCGAAAAAACCGGCAACGTAGTAGGTGTAAAAGCTGTAAATGAAGATAATGAGATTATGATCATCAATACCGGAGGAATCATCATCCGAATGAAATGTGATGGAATCTCCGTACTGGGACGAGTAACCTCGGGTGTGAAGCTCATTAATCTGAAGGACACAGAAGTAGTCGCAAGTATTGCGAAAGTAAGAAAAGGTGACGAGAGCGAAGAAGTGGAAGAAGCTTTGGAAACTTTGGAAACACCGGAAGAAACAGATTAGGAAGAAGGACAGGACGTAGAATAAGAGTAAAGTAGTAAAGTAATAAAAAGGACTGATATATGACGACGATATTTTCCGTCATATATCAGTCTTTTTATGTATTGAGATAATATTCTGTCGTTATGAATCGGTATTGTGGTTTATCCTAAGAATTATCCTTTTCTAATTCACGAATGATAATTTCTGCGACTTTTTTCACAGTAAGTGCAACAAATTCAGTACACTGCGCTTTTCTTTCCGGAGAATTTTTTTCTTTACCCTTAGTCAGAACACGACAGCAGGTTGCACCGCAATTTTCTTTAAAGAAATCATGTAATTCATTCGTCAGAGCAAAGCAACGTGTTACCTTTGCATCACCCGGAGTAGAGCGTCCGAAGAAGTATCCGATGCACATGGTACCGCCGGCAAGAGCACCACAGATACATCCGCCTCCGCCAAGTCCCCACGGAAAACCAGAACTCATCGCAATCGCATCATCAGACATCTCAAGTTCAAAGTTCTTGCGGATCGCATAGATGACAGATTCGGAACAGGCAAAACCCTGATTAAAAATATCTACTGCATCCTTTTGTAATTGTTCCATATTGATATTTGTTGTCATATTAACCTCCTTGGGGACAGGGGATTTTTAATTTGGGACGGGGAATTTTTAAAAATCCTCCGTCCCAAATTAAAAATCCCCTGTCCCTATTTACATTTTATACCAATATAAAGTATTTGGAAAGAAGCTTTTTTGAGGTATATAAATATTATACAGGTACTGAAGTGAAAAGTTTATTTCCACTTTGAAGGAGGGAAAGTGGATTTTAGTCTTACATCTATTTCCACTTCCACAAATGCAGCATTTAGTCTTACACTTTTCCTGTTAGACAGTCGCCGG